>CAZMBF010000101.1:0-4218 GCA_964564365.1 uncultured Alphaproteobacteria bacterium | reverse complement strand
TCATCCAAAATATCAACAAGTGTTGCTTTTTCACCCTCACCATGAGTAACTTTCGCAGCTAATGTGTTATAAGCTTTTACACATGCACTTGATTCACCTGCTTTTAAAGCTTGCATGCCTGTTGCATTTAATTTTTTGTGCCCTTCAGTCACAATGTGAATAGCAGAAGCCAATTGTGTGTTTGCTTCTAAAGCATCATTTGTCATTACTGCAGCTGAACGAGCTTCAACAGACGTTGATGCAAAAGCTGCAACTAAACTTGTACCAATTAATAAATTACGTCTCATGTGTTTTATCTCCTATAAAATTAGAACTCTGCGCCAATAGACGTATCAATTCCCCAGAATCTTGCAGCATCAACTTCTGTACGACCAATTTTTTCGTCTTTTTTGTTGATTTCTGCAGCCGTTAGATCAAAACGAGCATTCACAGATGCATATACATATCCGAAGTTAGCGCGAACGCCCGCAAGTGCTGGAATCTTCCAGTCCATTGAGAATTTTTTGCCGTCTTTTTTGGCAAAGTTCATTTCAAAACCAGCGCCGATGAATGGAGTGATTGAAACATTTCCACTTACTGGAAATTCCCAACCTAATGTAATGCGCGGCTCAACAATAATTGCATATGGATCCTTACGTGTTGCATTGCCAACCTTTTTAGTATCAGCAAAAGTGTGCTCGAATGAATACACACCACGCAACCAACCCGCAACCTGAAGGTTGTTCCATACTTTGTATCCGAATCCAGCTTCAATACCTGAACCTAGGAAATTTTCGTCTTTCAAATAATCAGATACAGCAGCTTGACCAATTTGAGTTGCTAAACGCTCAAGAGTTCCAGTTAATCCAACATAAATGCTTGAATTTTGGTTGGCTTTTGCAGCAACTGGGGACATGAACACCGCAGCAGTTGCCAATAATAATAGTTTATTTTTCATAGATAATACTTTCTAATTGATATTCCCACTCGTATTCATAAGGATAAATTGTTTGGATGTCAAGAAAATTACTTAACAAAAAGTTAAAAAAAAACAGTTTTTCTTTAAAACCCTTAAATATCAAGCATATAGGGGTTGCAATGACGCAACATCCTTTTAAGTGTTAGGCGTAAAAACACCCTCAACCACACCATCTTGAACTCGGATAGAAAGAGCAACCTGCCCATTTAAATCATTTACTGAGGTAATTAAGCGGTGCTCTTTGGCCTGTAGTATCGCAAACCCTTTTTTCATAATATTGACAAAACTTGACGTCTCAAGTCTAGTTTGTAATGAAAGGAAATCAGAGTTGCATTTCTTAAGCATGCCCCCTGCCCCTTGCTCTAGCTTTAAGGTAGCATGGGTCACCATCCAGTACTTATGTTTAACTAGAGCCATAGGCGAAACACATCGCTCACTTAACTGAGACAGTTTAATACGCTTTGCAACATGGAAACGCTCTAAAAACTGATCTAAACGGATCTGATCCATTTGACGAAACCGCGGCATCAAATACGTATCCACTGATTTTAATGACGCCTGCGATCGTTGCAGCATTGCCTGCTGAGCTTGCACCGTATGATTCACCACAACTGACATACGTTTTTCAAGGCGCTCTAGATAATTAGAAATATCCTCTTTTCTAGGCGCAACAATTTCAGCCGCATTTGTCGGTGTTGAAGCTCGCCTATCGCTAGCATAATCAATTAGCGGCGTATCGGGTTCGTGTCCTATCGCGGTAATCACCGGTATTTCCGATGAACGAATACCCCTTACAAGGTTTTCATCATTAAAATGCCACAGATCTTCAAAGCTTCCACCACCCCGCGCAATAATCAACACATCTGGTCTTGGATCAAACTGATGAAACCCCTGTATTGCGGCCACAACGTCTCTGGGTGTATTTTCACCCTGAACGGTGACTGGCCACAAATAAACCTTGTCTTCGATATAGCGCTCTTGCAGGCGGGCTTGAATATCATGCAGCACCGCGCCCTCGGATGACGTAATCAGACCAATCCGTTTTGGTAGTCTTGGAAGCACCTGCTTACGACTAACGTCAAACAACCCCTCTGCCTGCAGCTTCTGACGTCTCTGCTCTAACAGCGCATATAATGCTCCAACCCCCGCAGGCTCGAAGCTATCCATGACAAACTGATATTTTGATCGCCCCATATAGGTAGTCACTGATCCCCGACCAATGATTTCCAACCCATCGGTTAACGGAATACTGAATGACTGGGCCAACCCTTTCCAGGCAATACAGTCGATGACAGCATCAGCGTCTTTTAAGGAAAAATAAACATGCCCAGATTTATGGTAAGTTACACCAGACACCTCACCCCTCAAACGAATAAACTGAAAGCCTGCCTCTAGCCGCTTCTTAATCTGCTGAGCAAGTTCTTTCACTGTAAAACAGTTATCTATCGGTACTTCTTGTGGAAAAGCCATTTAATGTATCAATGTTTGGGATTGCGTTTTTTGTATAAACTTCTATAATGCAAAGAAAATGTCAACTGTTTTATTTAATGAGAGCCAAAAAATGAACTTACCCTATGTCGTAGCTGCATTATACAAATTCGCTGATTTCCCTGACTATAAGGAATTTCAACCGAAATTACTGAGTTTTTGCAAAGAACATAATGTAATGGGAACCTTACTTGTTGCCGAAGAAGGCATGAACGGTACCATTGCTGGCCCCAGAGAAGGTATCGACGCCGTACTAAAGTTCATTCGATCGCACCCCTCATTCACTGACATTGAACATAAAGAATCATTCGCCTCTAAACCACCATTTCTAAGAATGAAGGTTAAACTTAAAGCTGAAATCGTCACCATGGGCGTTTCCGGGGTAACCCCACGCAAAAGTGTTGGAACCTACGTTGCGGCCAAAGAATGGAATGACTTATTAAAGCAAGATGACGTTGTCATCATCGATACCCGCAATGATTATGAATACGAAATTGGCACCTTTAAAGGCGCAATCAATCCAAACACCGAAGTATTTCGGGACTTTCCTAAATATATGGAAGAAAACTGGAACCCTAAAAAGAATAAACGTATTGTAACGTTCTGTACGGGCGGCATACGCTGCGAACGCGCAACAGCCCTTCTAAATGACATGGGATACGACGAGGTCTATCACTTAAAAGGTGGAATCCTTAAATATTTAGAAGAAATCCCTCAAGAAGAAAGCATGTGGGATGGTGAATGCTTTGTATTCGACAATCGCGTTTCTGTAACCCACGGCGTTAAAGAAGGATCTTATGATCAATGTTTTGGCTGCAGATACCCAGTGTCTGAAGAGCAAAAAAAGCATCCTCATTACAAGGCAGGCGTGCATTGCCACCGCTGCTATGACAAACGATCTGCGGATCAACATCGCTGCGCTGAAGCTCGCCACCGCCAGGTTCAAATCGCAAAAGAAAAAGGGATTAAACACTTAGGACGTTAGTTACAAATACCCCAACGCCTTAAGTGATACCACCCCATCGTGCCCCACGATGATATGATCAAGGGTGATAATATCCAATTGTCGCCCTAGGTTCGAGATCTTTTCTGTTAACTGTAAATCTTCAAAAGATGGCTTCGCATCTCCGCCTGGATGATTGTGCGCCAAAATTAACTTAGCTGCCCCACAATCAAGGGCTACCTTCATGATATCTTTAGGATAAACCGTAACATGATTATACCCACCTTTTTGATGCGTCACATCACGAACAACCCCATAGTCTGCATCCATATACACTACATGAAACACTTCCACAGATAACGGAGCCAACCTTCGCTGACAGTATTTTACAATTCGGTCATACGTGTTTAACGCTTCACGACTGTACATCGCCTGTTCCAACAATCGCAAATGAAAACCATAAATGATCTTAATGGCGGTGATTGAGGCTGGATTTAAACCCACCTTTTCTAATTCATATACTTCTGCTGATAAAACCCGCTCTAACGAACAAAATACATCTAAAAGCTTTTTAGCCATTGGCTTTGTATCACGTCGGGGATTCCCCTGAAATAACAACAGCTCCAACAACTCATAATCATATAAAGATTGATCGGTAAGGAATCGTTGTCGCAAGCGCTCGCGATGACCTAAATAATGAGGTTCTTCTGCCATGATATTAGTTGGTATACCCTAAAAGAGCTAATAAAGAGTAAAAGGAGACGAAATTTAGATCCACTGAGTCGCGTGAGGGGGCCCACCTGTAACCCCGGAATGCTTGGACGCTCTA
>CAZMBF010000100.1:0-4260 GCA_964564365.1 uncultured Alphaproteobacteria bacterium | reverse complement strand
TCAATTTGGTGATTTTGCCAATGGCGCACAAATTATCATTGATCAATTTATTGCATCGGCCGAAACAAAATGGGAAGTCTATAACGGGCTTATTTTGTTACTGCCCCATGGGTTAGAAGGACAAGGTCCAGAGCATTCATCAGCAAGGTTAGAGCGATTCCTGCAGTTGTGTGCAGAAAATAACATGTACGTTACAAACCCAACAACGCCAGCCAGCATATTTCATTTGTTGCGCCGTCAAATTCACAGTGCTAACCGCAAACCACTGATTGTGATGACGCCAAAGTCATTGTTACGTCACAAGCTGGCCGTTTCCTCATTGTCCGACATGGGTGAGGGGACGCAGTTTATGGAGGTTATAGATGATACGCTGGTTACATCTAACGCCCAAAGAATCATTTTGTGCAGCGGTAAGATATACTATGACCTTTTTGAACAGCGCAAAGACGATGACAAGATTGCGTTGATTCGGTTAGAGCAGATGTATCCGTTCCCCACTGCTTTGTTAGAGCCCATATTCCAGAAACATCCAAATGCACAGATTGTGTGGTGTCAAGAAGAGCCCCAAAATATGGGCGCCTGGACACATGTGTACTTTGCATTAAAAGACATGGGTGTGGAGGCAACCTATATTGGGCGAACTGCGGCTGCCTCACCCGCAACAGGTTATACCTCTGTACATCAAGCTGAACAATCCGCTATAATTAACACTGCCTTAAATCATACAAAGGACTTACGATGAAAGACATTCTTGTACCTACATTAGGTGAATCAGTTACAGAAGCAACCGTTGGGAAATGGTATCTTGCTGTCGGCGACTCAATCGCCCAAGATAAGCTTTTGGTTGAGTTAGAAACGGATAAAGTCACTTTAGAAGTGAATGCGCCTGTATCTGGCACATTGAAAGAAATCGCATTTCCAAAAGGATCTGTTGTTAAGATAGGGGATATCTTGGGTCGTATGGAGGCCCGTGAGGTCAAGGTTCAAGCACCCACGCAAACGTCTGCGCCCGCCGAATCAAAACCAGCTGCCGAAGGTATATCAGCCTCTGACAAAAACCCTCCTTCTGTGAAAAAGATGTTGGCAGAAAACAATTTGTCTGCAGACAAGATTCCCTCAACCGGTAAAGATGGCCGTTTAACTAAAACGGATGTTGTACAGTTTATGGAAAACCCCACAACCGCATCAGCGATTCGATCAGAAACCAACGATCGTCAAGAACGCGTTCCGATGTCACGTCTTCGTCTTAAAATCGCTGAGCGCTTGAAATCAGCACAGCAAACAGCTGCGATTTTAACTACCTTTAATGAAATCGACATGAGCCACGTGATGGACCTGCGCAAACGCTTACAGGAATCGTTTCAAGCGTCACACGGTGTAAAATTAGGATTTATGTCGTTTTTTGTAAAGGCCTGCGTTCAAGCTTTAAAAGAAATTCCAGCGCTGAATGCTGAAATCGACGGCACTGACATTGTCTTTAAACATTTCTATGACATTGGCGTTGCCGTTAGCACTGACCGTGGATTAGTCGTTCCAGTAGTACGCGAAGCTGACGAGCTATCCTTTGCTGAAATTGAAAAGTCTATCGCGGATTTAGGGACTCGCGCAAAAGAAGGAAAGTTGGAATTAAGCGAACTTTCCGGCGGCACCTTTAGCATTACGAACGGGGGTATTTTTGGATCGTTAATGTCTACGCCAATTATCAACCCACCTCAATGTGGTATTTTGGGAATGCACGCAATTCAAAACCGTCCCGTAGCCATTGGGGATAAAATCGAAATCCGCCCCATGATGTATGTAGCGTTATCTTACGATCATCGATTAGTTGATGGCAAAGAAGCCGTAACATTCTTAGTTCGTATCAAACAAATGTTGGAAGATCCCGAGCGTTTGCTGCTGCAAGTTTAAGGTTTAAAACAAAAGCAAAACTAAGAGGGCTTTCTAGCCCTCAGTGTGCGTTATTATCATGCGTATTCTCTCTTTATTTTTTCTGTAAAATTACATATGATACGTCTAGCCAAGGTTGGATTTTAAAATGATCATTCGCACTCTAACAGCTTTACTCGTGACAGCATCAACTCTGTATGCAGATGATACTGTTGACCCCACAATTATTGATACGTCTGGAATGGGAAAGCCCAAGATAGCGGGCGAGCCAAAACCAGGAACTGACGTTCCTCCATTGTTGATTAGTCGAAAGCTTGGGGTTCTCTCGGGCTATTTCCCTATACCTGGAAATATGAATTATTCAAGTCACGTTGCATCTTCGTTTACAAATGACATTAGCGATGTAGTTAGCTTTGGTTTTGATCGACTTGATCGAGCATTTAAGCCAGAGAAATTTTTATCACGCTTTATTCTTGCCAATACATACTATTATGCGACACTGCCAATTCATATCATTGGCGACATGACACGCTATCATTGGGCGACTGCCTCACGTATAGCCGCCACTGGATTGCGTCCAGAGTTTTGGGATCTTGGTGTTGGTGCAGAAAAAAGCATTTATCACGGAGGTTCCATATGGGCGTTGTGGTCAGCTCCATTCAGAGCATGGAAAGATGATTCTTTAAGCCGAGCCTTAAGTTTGAAACGATGTTCCCCTGTAGTAATTTCAGGAAAAGAAAAGCTATTTGAAAGTGAAAAGGCGGCAGAGCTATATAATCAGGAAAAGTTAGAATCAACAAAAGAGCTTGCTGCTCAAAAATACACAGACGACAAACCGTCCGTTACAGAGGCAGAGCATGAACAACTCAACACACCCGTATGGACGGATCAATGGAATGTTGTTAGACTAGCCGCTGGATATAATGATCAGGCGGATCATGCGCGTGAATTACAAGACAAATCATATTGGGCCGAAGCGCATTATATGGATGCTGCCCATTATTTAAGAGCACGCTGGTTTGTTCCAGTTTTGGGACTAATTTCTACAGTCCAAAAAGATGCACGCACACAACACCCATCCGAACAAGACACAAACTTACAGTTATTAGAACATGCATACAAGGCCCAAAACATCGACTTATCAACAAGCAAAATCGCTTTGCTTGCAACATTAAGCATTTTGTGCAGCGGAAGCTTTTATAAAACCTTTAAGCATTCGAATTGGGAATATTATGATCAAGGCGCACAGTACTATCGTGCATATGAATGGTATGGAATTCGTATACCAGATGTGGTTCCCTACTTAAACGCAACGGGCATGTCATATCATGTGACCACAGGGTATCGAATTTCTCCCAACGTCGCGATTCCTGTTTGCTTTGAATTTCAGTTTGTTGGCGAAACCACGGTTGAAGGATCTGTAGGTGTGATGTTTCGGGTGCCATCTATGTTAAATCTGGATATTCACAGCAACGTATTAATCAGCCAAGGTGGAATTGGTGGAAACCTTAATGCCTCGATTACACCCTGGGGGTCTGTATGTGTTGAAGGTGGTTTTGCATATCATAACAGCAACACCTTAGAAGGAAAACGCCATATTTTGTCGTTTAAAAATGGTGAGTCCGACTACGAAATATTTGCAAAAATCAGCTTAGTGTATTAAGGTGTTGAAAACTTAGGAGGCTCCATGACCACAACACTTTCATTTGAGGATGCGATGAAGCGCTTAGAAGAAATTGTGTTATTTCTAGAGCGCGGCAATATCCCCCTTGAAGACGCTGTGCAAGCTTATGAAGAAGGAATGAACCTAAAACAGTTTTGCCTAGAAAAGCTGGATCAAGCACAATTGCGCATTGAAAAAGTTACAGGGGTTCCTAAGAAAGAGCCCGAGCCTGCGGAATAATAAATGGCAAGACACATCCCAAGGCTTTATGTAGGAAGCTATAGATTGTCGTTCCAACAAATGGTTGCATTGGTTGATGAACAGCATCATTATCTAACTCACGTTCTAAGGGTTCAACCTGGGTCAACTGTAATCCTGTTTAATGAAACAGACGGGGAATGGTCTTGCAGTGTAGAATCCATATCTAAAACCTTTGTAAAAATTAAAGACACATCATCACCATACTTGTAGGCATTCATTTGAATAGCAATAAATGGAATACTACTATTGAAAAGTCGTATAACATTAAGAAAGCGACTGGTTATATCTTCTGCTACAATAACTGCACAATGGTCATATTGTGGATAGCGCTTCTTTTCTATATCCCAGTACTCCAATGTCCTTATAATATGAGATTCATCACTTTTACCCAATTGAACCTCTACTTCGTACCTTCTTTTTGAATCGAGGTCTTGTAATAGTAGGTCAAG
>CAZMBF010000099.1:0-4355 GCA_964564365.1 uncultured Alphaproteobacteria bacterium | reverse complement strand
ACATGTTCGCCCATTCTTTCTCATCTTCTGGCATTGGCATAATCGTCGCAATCCGTTCGCCAGGTTCAAGCGGCAGTAAATTCACCAACGCTTTACCGCGTGATTGCAATGTACCTTCTGGTAAGCGATATACTTTCAAGGAATAACACTGTCCATGGGTTGTAAAGAACAACAAGGGCGTATGCGTATTCGCAACAAAGATATCCTGTACTGCATCTTCATCTCGCGTTGCCATGCCTGAACGTCCCTTACCGCCGCGACGTTGCGCACGATATAAGGACAATTGAGAACGACGAATGTAGCCACTCATGGTAACGGTCACAACCATGTCTTCTCGTTCAATTAGGTCTTCGATATCATGCTCGAACTCACCTTCTTGAATTTCTGTTAATCGGGGGGTTCCAAACTGATCCTTTACATCGATCATTTCTTGTTTCAGCAATGCGTACATCACGGCTTTATCAGACAGGATATCCAACAAGCGTTCAATCTCGGCAACAACCTCTTTTAAGTCATCCAAGATCTTTTCACGTTCTAACCCTGTTAAGCGGTGTAAACGCAAGTCTAAAATCGCTTTTGCTTGGTCTTCAGACAGTTGATAAGTTTTGACCTCAACTTCTTCACCTGTCACCAACTTAATAAACGGCGCAATATCTTTGGTATCCCACTCACGATTCATTAGGTTTTCACGAGCAACCCTAGGATCGGATGCTGCACGAATAATTCGAATGACTTCATCGATGTTTGCAACAGCAACGCCAAGACCCGTTAACACGTGGGCTTTTTCGCGGGCTTTACGCAACAAATAGCGTGACCTGCGAGTAATCACCTCTTCACGAAACTCAACAAAGGCTTTGATAATTTGCAATAGATTCAATAGTTCTGGACGGTTGTTATATAACGCCAATACGTTAAAGCTAATGCTGGTTTGTAATGGGGTAAACTTGAACAGTTGATTCAACACAACATCCGGAGACGCATCCTTTTTCAACTCAACAACAACGCGAACCCCAGTACGGTTAGACTCATCACGAATTTCGGAAATACCTTCGATGATCTTTTCTTTGACGGTTTCAGCAATACGTTCAACCATTTTGGCTTTGTTAACTTGATAGGGAATCTCGCTAACAACAATCGCCATGCGACCTTTACGAATTTCTTCGATTTCGGTACGTCCACGTACAATAATACTGCCACGCCCCGTGCGATACGCTTGCAGAATATTCGAACGCCCCATAATAATTCCCCCTGTCGGGAAATCGGGCCCCTTAATATATTCCATCAACCCTTCAACGGTGATATCTCTGTTATCCACAAAGGCACAGCACGCATCAATCACTTCACTTAAGTTGTGGGTTGGAATACTGGTGGCCATACCCACCGCAATACCTTCAGCACCATTCACCAATAAGTTTGGAAATCTAGCCGGTAAAACAGAGGGTTCTTTTAATGTCTCGTCATAGTTTGGGCGAAACGTTACGGTATCCTTATCAATATCCTCAGTCATCGCATGGGCAGCTTTTGACATGCGCGCCTCGGTATAACGGAATGACGCAGGTGGGTCACCATCCATCGATCCAAAGTTACCTTGACCTTGGATTAAGGGTACTCTTAATGAAAACGACTGCGCCATACGCACCATGGAGTGATAAATTGCAGAGTCACCATGGGGGTGAAACTTAGCCATCACACCACCGACGATGTAGGCAGACTTTTTAAACGGTTTGTTATATTCGTATCCATCTTCTTTCATGGAAAACAGAATACGTCGATGAACGGGTTTTAAACCATCGCGCACATCCGGCAAGGCACGACCTACGATCACGCTCATCGCGTAATCTAAATAGGAACTTTTCATCTCGTGTTCAATAGATACAGGACGAATATCCGTATCCAATACTGACTTTTTTTGATCGCTCACAATACATCCAGTGTGTTAATTAATATGTGTTAAAACGGAATCTCATCATCAATACCAAAATTATTCTTAGCTGGGGCCTGTGGCGCAAATGATCGTTGCTGTTCCATGGACTGACCACCACCAAACCCAGAAGAACTACTTGCTTGTGATGTAAACCCATTGTCAGAACCATAAGATTCTCCACCACCTGATCCATTACGACTATCAATCAGGACAAGCTCTCCTTTAAAGCGAGAAATCACAACTTCTGTTGTATAACGATCCACTCCTGAATTGTCTTTCCATTGACGCGTCTGCAACTGGCCTTCTAAATAAAGTTTCGACCCTTTGCGTAAGTACTTTTCAGCAACTTCTGCTAATCGATCGTTGAATATCACAACGCGGTGCCATTCTGTTTTTTCCTTACGTTCACCGCTTTGTTTGTCACTCCAATATTCCGAAGTCGCAACAGAAAATGTAACGATTTTAGACCCATCTTGCCCCATCCGAACTTCAGGATCCGCACCCAAGTTACCCAGTAAAGCTACTTTGTTAATGCTTCCAGCCATGGCTTTTCCTTTATAAACAGTTAGCTTAAGATAGCATTTTTTTAAACATAAAGCCATATTTTTAAGGTGTTCAAGTTCATACATTTTTCCTTAATTGGACACACAATTAATATTTATAAAACACTGTTGCAAACACCCATCGAAAAAGCCTTGCACTGCTTGAAAAAGCCTTGCACTGCTTGAAAAACAACAATAACTTAAAAAACTCACACAAGTTGCAGAATTAATTTACACTATGCTATTCTAAAAAAAACTAGGAAAACATCATGAAATTACATTCTTATCTTATGTCAACGTCTACGTGCTTTATCAGCGGCGTACTATCATTATTAATGGCAAGCTGTGGTAGTGAAAGCGGAAATGGTGAGGGTGGAAGCTCATATACACCGGATCCAAATCAACAAGCTGATTTTAGAGTAACTAACAAAGCTGTGTTTGTAGTATTCAATGGATTTGATGGAGATGCTTCAGTATACCAAGCAACCCCCCTTAACTTGGCGGGAGACTTGTCGGCTTCTCAAGCAGAAAACTTATATGATTACACTACTTTTAAAACAAACGTGGGCCCTAAAGACAAGTCATCCGCGGTAACCGCAGCAACCTACACTCGAAAACTACCAAAGTCAGGTCAAACAATTAAGACTGAATTAACAGTGTTGAATCCAGATTTAGCTATGCATAATTCAATCAACCCTAACCACATAAAGCCATCCACAAACAATCCTGTAGTGCTAAGCATTCCAGCTGGCCTTGCCCTGCGCCCTGAAGCACCTTTCTTTCCAGCAGGCACTAAATACTCAGGAGTTCTAGTAGAAGCTCCCAGCGACCCCGCTGAAAACCACGGCTGTATTGTATCAATAGAAGCTTCAGCCACGCCTTTACAATTTGCTGCCTTTTCGCATCAAGAAGGAAAAAACTTCACCTTAAGAACCTATGATAGCACTTCAACCCTAGAAACTAGCGGCGTGCGACCTCTGCTAACTATAGCCAAGTCAACTGCGACTATCAAATCCCGTTTTGTATCGCTGACAGCCGACGGATTGTCTGATTCGAATATCAGCTTAGACTCTATGAATATGACAGCCCTAAGAGAACTAGGGTTTAGATCAGGAAAAGATTTACTTGCAATAATTCCCTCTGTTTTTCCACGGGTTTATAATACGACTAAACAAGATACTATTTTCAATGCAAACTATGGTGTTTTCTGTTTAGGGGGTAAAAACACATTTAAGCAGGTTGATTTAAGCAATCAAACATTCTTATATCCAGTATCTGCAAAGAATAAGAATACAAAGATAGCGACCGTAAAAGTTTCGAGTGATTCTGGGATTATTACCGAAAGCGGTAAATACGTAGAAATCACAACGTTAACCGGTCAAAGAGATCTAAAACTTATTACCGTAATGAAAGATGCCGCGACAGCAGACCCAATTGTGAAAACCACCACACTAAATGGCGTTACTAAAATTAATGTGGTTGTTGGTCTTGTCGACCCTGCGTTTAAATTACCCGGCACTGGTGTAACACTCCTTTCCAGCGACAGCGGTTTAGCTGGCATCACTGTGAAAACCGAAGATGCCCATATGGCTGGGGCTTTTTATGATGGTGAAACCGCAATACAAGGAAACAATGTTGTATTGACCCAGTTAAAAAGAAAGACTAGCTTAAGTGCTGGCAGCCACGCAGCGCAAACTTTATTAGCCCATGATCCAAAAACCCAGGGCTTAAATAGTCGAACGATGAACGCACTTGTTGAGATGTTAGATCCAATGACAGTTGTTCAATCGAACCTTGGTGAACTATCATCTGCATTAAGTCAACATGCCATAAACATTACTGGCCCAGCAAACAGTTCTAACCACACTACAGTTAAGTTAAATGAGTCG
>CAZMBF010000098.1:0-4543 GCA_964564365.1 uncultured Alphaproteobacteria bacterium | reverse complement strand
TGCCAACACGGTGTCGGCGCTCACAGTGAAGTGGCGCACGCTGGCGGCAGCGAGCCCCAACACCGTGGATGAGTTGCTGCAAGCCATTACCGGGCGTCATCCACTGGCCTGGGTGCACTCGCTAATGCGCGACATGGGGAGCACTGACCACAGCTTTCATGCATATAAAACTTTGAAAGTCGTGCAATGGCTTCCACAATATCGGTGGTTTGATCTATGACAATCACGGCTGCTGTTCCAAGGCCTGATTTGACGGCGGATAAACTATCAAAGTCCATCTTAACCGTTTCGCAGACCGACTTGGGCAGCACTGGCACCGATGATCCACCGGGAATCACAGCCTTCAGATTATCCCAACCGCCTCGTACTCCACCTGCGTGTTTTTCGATAAGATCTTTTAAGGGAATCCCCATGACTTCTTCGACATTGCAGGGTGAATTCACATGCCCCGAGATACAAAAGACCTTTATTCCACGGTTTTTTTCGGGACCTAACCCAGCAAACCAACTGGCGCCACGCCTTAAAATTGTGGACACAACCGCAATGGTTTCAATATTATTGATGACCGTGGGTTGGCCATACAGTCCAAAGTTCGCAGGAAATGGTGGTTTTAAACGAGGTTGCCCTTTTTTTCCTTCAAGGCTTTCAAGTAAGGCCGTCTCTTCCCCACACACATAGGCGCCAGCGCCGTGATGCACATGCAGATCAAAATCAAAGCCTGATCCACTGGCATTCTTGCCGATCAGCTTTTTATCATAGGCTTCTTGAATGGCGGCCGCTAATATGTCGGCTTCTTTTTTAAACTCGCCACGAATATAAATATAGCCCACAGAAGCCTGAATGGCAGCAGCAGCAAGTAACGCCCCTTCAATGATTTTATGAGGTTCATTTCGAATAATATCGCGATCTTTACACGTGCCGGGCTCACCTTCATCGGCATTAATCACCAAGTAATGTTGCTGATTATCTTTGGGGATAAACGACCACTTCATGCCCGTTGAAAACCCAGCACCACCACGCCCTCTAAGCTCGGAAGCCTTGATTTCATTGATGATCCAATCGGATCCTTTTGCAATAAAAGCTGCTGTATTATCCCAATCGCCCCGGCTTTGCGCAGAGCTTAGGTTCCAGCCAAAGGTACCGTATAGATTGCTGAAAATGCGGTCTTCATTGCGTAAAAATGGCATTACACGCCTCCCTTTAAGGGTTCTGACCCTTTTCGACCGATCATAGATCCGGCCATAATAGGTTTCCCTGCAATCACGTCATCCAAAACCGTTTCCAAGGCTTCTGGTATAACATCTTCAACGTATTGATCATTAATCTGAACAAGGGGCGCATTCACGCATGCACCCAAACATTCAACAGTAAATAAGCTAATATCATTCTTTGTTTCGCCTGGCGATATGCCCAATTTACGCTCACACATTTTAAGCACTTCATCGCTTCCGCGCAACCAACAGGGGGTTGTCACACATACTTGAACCACTGTTTTTCCAACGGGTTGTAAGCGATACATAGTATAAAACGACGCCACTTCTTGTACTCGTATTAAGGGCATGTTTAAGTACTCTGCCACGGCTTGAATTGCTGACTGAGGCAACCAACCTCCGTTTTGAGCCTGAGCCAAATCTAACAATGGCATCACTGCACTTTGAGGACGATCCTTTGGATAGCGCGCCAATATATGCTTTAGCTTTGCTTGATTTTCTTTCGAAAATACAAATGATTCTGTCATCGATCAACCTCTCCCAAAACAATATCCATCGATCCCAAAATGGCTGAAACATCGGAAAGCATATGACCTTTACTGCACATATCCATAGCTTGCAAAACTGCAAACCCCGTAGATCGGATCTTACATCTATAGGGTTTGTTGGTCCCATCCGACACAAGGTACACACCGAATTCACCCTTTGGCGCTTCAACCGCTGTGTAAGTTTCACCCGCGGGAACTCGGTAGCCTTCGGTATATAACTTAAAATGATGGATCAACGATTCCATATTACCTTTCATGTCGTGTCGGTGGGGGGGTGCTATTTTATGATTATCAACCATCACGTCTCCAGATGGCATCATTGAAATGGCTTGCTTGATAAGCTTTATGCTTTCATAAATTTCTGCCACACGCACTAAATATCGGGCATAACAATCCCCAGAAGTACCCGTTGCAACATCAAACTCTAAATGATGATACGCATCGTAAGGTTGTGATTTGCGTAAATCCCACGCAACACCACTGGCGCGCAACATGGGGCCTGTAAATCCCCACTCAATCGCTTCTTCAGCTGATACCACCCCAATATCAACCGTACGCTGCTTAAAGATACGATTCTCACGAACCAAATCATCCATTTCTTGAACTTTGGATGTCAGGTCTTTGATGAATGCAAACATGTCTTCAATCAACCCCTTGGGCAGGTCTTGATGCACACCCCCAGGACGAAAATAGGCCGAATGAAAGCGTGCACCACTTACCCGTTCACAAAAACCCAGAATAATCTCACGATATTCAAACCCCCACAAAAAGGGCGTTAACGCTCCAACATCCATTGCAAAGGCTGTAACATTCAACAAATGATTCATAATGCGGGTTAATTCGGCAAATATCACCCGAATAAACTGAGCCCGTTTGGGCACTTCGATACCTAACAACTTTTCAACCGCCAAGGCAAAGGCATGCTCTTGACACATGGGCGAAACATAATCTAACCGATCAAAATACGGTAACGCCTGAAGGTATGTTTTATCTTCGATTAGCTTTTCTGTACCCCGGTGCAGCAATCCAATATGAGGGTCCACACGTTCTACCACTTCCCCGTTCATCTCTAAAATAAGGCGCAGCACGCCGTGCGCTGCTGGATGTTGAGGGCCAAAGTTCAGTTGAAACGTATCGCTATACATTTTTCGCCACCTCTGAATTGGGTAGCTCATACGTTGAGTCAGCCCACTTACTGACCATAAAGTTAAATTTACGACGCGCCTGAGGCAAATTAACCGGGTCATAGGTGACACACCGATTCGCCTCATCATAATGAACTTCCATACGCCCTTCGGTTGGAAAATCCTTACGCAGTGGGTACGCATCAAAATCATAATCCGTTAAAATGCGCTCCAGGTTTGGATGCTGATCAAAGATAATGCCAAACATATCAAACACTTCGCGTTCATACCAATTTGCAGCCTTATATAACCGGCACAATGACGGAACATTTTCGTTTTGCTGCACAGATGCCTTAACACGCACGCGAGCATTTCTATGCATGTTTAATAGGTGATACACGATTTCAAAACGTTTAGGCCGATGCGGATAATCCACAGCCGTAAGATCAGTTAACTGCAAAAACTTAGCAGAGTGCTTTAATATTCCAATAACATCAACTAACTGTTTAGCAGGAACGATCAATGTGTATTCATTTATTGCATCAACAAACTGTATGTTCTGAATTTCCAGTTTGTCTTCCAGATGAACCTTTAAATCATTAAAAAACGCTTTCATCTGACCACCTATACCTGTACCCGCTTAGCCGTACGGTCAATAACGCGCTTTTTACCTATCTGGACTTTTCGTTGTAACTGTAATAATCCATACAGCAAAGCTTCGGCCGTTGGTGGACAGCCTGGCACATACACATCCACAGGAACAATCCGGTCACATCCACGCACAACAGAATACGAATAATGATAATATCCTCCTCCGTTGGCACAAGACCCCATAGACACAACCCATTTTGGATCGGGCATTTGATCATACACACGCCGCAATGCCGGCGCCATTTTATTGGTAAGCGTTCCCGCAACAATCAATACATCCGATTGACGTGGGCTGGGTCGAAAGAACATACCAAACCGTTCTAAGTCATACCTTGCCGCTGCCGTATGCATCATTTCAACGCCACAGCAGGCTAATCCAAACGTTAGTGGCCACATGGATCCAGATTGAGCCCACCTAGCAACTTCATCCAACGTTGACAAGATAAATCCCTTGTTCTCAACTTCTTTGTACGAGTCGAACAAAAACTTATCTTGTGGATTTGCAGCCTTTAATCCCATTCAAGGGCTCCCTTTTTCCACTCATATATAAAGCCAATTAGTAAAATGAATAAGAAATTCAGGACGCCAATTAATACAGGCCAACCTAACTCAATGAATGAAACTGCCCATGGAAATAATAGGGCAACTTCTAAATCAAACAACACAAATAGAATGGCGACCAAATAGTATCGCACATCAAAACGAATTGGGGATGTCTTAAACGTATCAAAACCACACTCATACGGTGCGACTTTGTCTTTATAAACGGTGCGCTTCCCACGCAAAAACGCTAACGCAACAAATACGGTTGCGATAACCCCTCCAGCGCCAAGAAACACCAATATTGGCAGATATTCTTTTATTATCATTATGAACACATTATACTTGTGTTTTAGTGTACTCTAAAGAACATTAACAAAAAGTTAGCAAAATAATTAATGAGTGGGATAAAAATGGCGGGAGTGACGGGGCTCGAACCCGCGACCTCAGGCGTGACAGGCCTGCGCTC
>CAZMBF010000097.1:0-4546 GCA_964564365.1 uncultured Alphaproteobacteria bacterium | reverse complement strand
GAATTAACTGATACCTCTGGGTTGTCTAAAAATCGTAAGACAATCGCACGTATCAAGACGTTGCTGTCACAAAAGCGACGTCAGGCCTGATTGCAATAGGAGAAAATATTCATGCCAAAGCGCGTATTGCAAGGTGTCGTTGTAAGTGATAAGCAAGACAAGACCGTTGTCGTAAAGGTTGAGCGTCGTTACGTTCACCCGTTGTACAAGAAGTCCGTTGTTTCTCACAAAAAATATGCGGCACATGATGAAACTAACGCACTGAAATCCGGTGATGTAGTGTTCATTCAAGAGTCTCGTCCACTTTCGAAGACTAAAAAGTGGGCCGTGGTTGCTAATGAAGTAAAAGCATAAAGGGTTGAGAAATGATTAGACCTGAATCAAGATTAGATGTTGCTGATAACTCTGGCGCCCGCGAAGTTATGTGTATTAAAGTGTTGGGTGGAAGCAAGCGCAAGTTTGCCTCTGTGGGCGATGTAATCGTTGTATCTGTAAAAGATGCAATTCCCAACGGTAAAGTTAAAAAAGGTGATGTTCACAAAGCTGTTATCGTTCGTACTGCTCAGCCAGTTCGCCGTGAAGACGGATCTGCTATTCGTTTTGATGGTAACGCTGCCGTTCTATTGAACAAGCAAGGTGAACCAATTGGTACTCGTATATTTGGCCCTGTAACTCGTGAGTTACGTGGTCGTGGGTATATGCGTATCATTTCATTGGCTCCGGAGGTTCTGTAAATGGAAAAATGGCGTATTAAAAAAGGTGACACAGTAAAAGTAATCACAGGTAAAGACAAAGGTAAAACCGGCGAAATTACCCAAGTATTACGTGATGAACGTCGCGTCGTTGTAAAAGGCTTGAATATTGTTGTAAAACACAAACGCCCATCGCAGTTTTCTGCGGGTGGGATCGTGCGTGAAGAAGCATCAATCCATGCATCTAACGTAATGGTTTTGGATCCAGAAGATCAAAAGCCAACACGCGTTGGATACACAATTCAAAAAGATGGATCAAAAGTGCGTGTAGCACGTCGTTCCGGTGAAGTATTAGATAAAAAGAAATAGAGATTATTATGGCACGCTTGAAAGAAGTTTATAACAAAACCATAAAACCAGCTCTTCAAAAGGAATTCGAATATGCGAATCAGTTTGAAGTACCAAGGCTTTTAAAGGTTGTTATCAACATGGGCGTCGGCAAAGCAGCTCAAGACAGCAAGAAGATTCAATTTGCTGTGAATGATTTGACTGCAATTGCTGGACAAAAACCTGTGGTAACAAAGGCTAAAAAGTCGATTGCTGGTTTCAAAGTGCGCGAAAACATGAACCTTGGGGTGAAAGTTACATTGCGCAAAAACCATATGTTCGAGTTCGTTGATCGACTTGTAAACATCGCTTTACCACGTGTTCGCGACTTCCGCGGATTGTCTGGCAAAAGTTTTGATGGTCGTGGGAACTATACATTTGGTATTAAAGAACAAATCGTTTTCCCGGAAATCGATTACGATAAAATCGATGAAATCCGCGGTATGGACATTGTGTTCGTAACATCTGCAAAAACAAATGCTGAAGCAAAAGCGTTGCTTAAAGCATTTAACATGCCGATCAATTAATATAAGGAAGTTCCTAAATGGCTAAAAAAGGTTCAATAGAAACAAATGAGAAGCGTAAGCGTCTTGTAAAGCGGTATGCTGAAAAGCGTGCTGCATTAAAGGCAATTGCGACTGACCGAAGTGCTGCTCCAGAAGTTATTTTCAAAGCAAACCTTCAATTGGCTGAAATGCCAAGAAGCGGTGCAAGAATCCGTGTGCGTAACCGTTGTATGTTAACGGGACGTTCTCGCGGTAACTATCGCAAATTTGGAATTTCAAGAATCATGCTTCGTGAAATGGGTAACCATGGTATGATTCCAGGATTGAAAAAAGCAAGCTGGTAAGAAGGAAAAGCACAAATGTCTATGTCAGATCCAATTGCTGATATGCTAACACGTATTCGTAACGCGCAGCAGGCTCACAAGGCTTCGCTGACATGCCCACACTCAAAATTAAAGTGTGCAGTCCTTGAAGTTATGAAAAACCAAGGATTTATCAAGGGTTACGAAGAAGTAGAAGTACGTCAGGGTATTAAAGATATTCGTATTGAGTTAAAATATTTCTCAAACGAACCTGTGATTAAGAAAATTCGTCGTATGTCGACTCCAGGTCGTCGTATGTATGTTCAATCATCAAAGATCCCAACCTATTATAATGGTCTTGGCATCGCGATTCTATCAACACCCAAGGGTGTGATGTCCGATGATCAAGCTCGCCATCATAATGTGGGTGGTGAAGTCTTGTGTTCGATGTTTTAGTGGGAGGGAATTATGTCTCGAGTTGGTAAATATCCAGTTTCAGTCCCTTCAGGTGTACAAGTATCTATGGATGGCCGCACAATTTCTGCGAAGGGTCCAAAGGGCACATTATCGTATACAGTGACTGGCGAAGTTGATGTAAAAATAGAAGATAACAAGATTGTTGTGTCTCCACGCAATAAAGAGCGTCAGACACGCATGTTATGGGGTACAAATCGCAGCCGCATTCAAAACTTGGTAACAGGTGTAAGTGTTGGCTTCAAGAAAGATCTTGAGTTGGTTGGTGTTGGATACCGTGCAAGCGTTGCGGGTAACACATTGAACATTCAACTTGGATTCAGTCATGATGTACAATATCCCATTCCACAAGGTATCGAAGTAAAGTGTGAAAAACCAACATCAATTTCGATTGCGGGTGCTGATTTACAACAAATCGGTCAGATCGCAGCAGAAATTCGTGCATACAGAAAACCTGAACCATATAAAGGTAAGGGCGTGAAGTATGTTGGTGAATACATCTTACGTAAAGAAGGTAAGAAGAAGTAGGGATAATCATCATGGCAATAAATATTAGACAAATAAATTTACGTCGTCAGCGCCGTAACCGTTACAAGTTAAAGCGTGTTGCAGGTGAGAACAAGCTTCGCTTATCTGTATTTCGTTCAAATATGCACATTTATGCGCAAATTATTGACGATAACAAGCGTCAAACTGTTGTTTCAGCTTCTACCGTTGAAAAGGACTATAAGGGTCCAAAGGCTGGTACCAAAGATGCTGCAACTATGATTGGTAAATTAGTAGCAGAACGTGCTGTAAAAGCCGGGGTTAAAGATGTATACTTTGATCGCGGTTCTTACTTGTATCACGGTCGCGTTAAGGCTTTGGCCGAAGGCGCACGTGAAAATGGCTTAGTATTCTAGGAGAGAAGTTGAATGGCTCGTAAAAATACAGAAAAAGTAGCTCAACAAGATACCGACTTAGTCGATAAGCTTGTTAGTATCAACCGCGTATGTAAGGTTGTAAAAGGAGGTAAAAACTTCTCTTTCTCGGCACTTGTTGTGGTTGGTGATGGAAAAGGTAAAGTAGGTTTTGGAAACGGTAAGGCACGTGAAGTTCCAGATGCAGTTCGTAAAGCATCTGAAGAAGCTAAGCGTCGTATGATTCGTATTCCTTTACGTGATGCTCGTACACTTCACCATGATGCAGAAGGTCGCTTTTGTGCAGGTAAGATTATTCTTCGTGCCGCAGCGCCTGGTACTGGAATCATCGCGGGTGGTGCGACACGTCAAGTGTTAGAAGCCTTGGGAATTCACGATGTGGTTGCAAAATCTATCGGAACAACAAACCCACACAACATGGTGCGTGCTACATTTGAAGCATTAAAGAATGTAACATCTCCACGTTTGGTTGCAAGTCGTCGCGGTTTGCGTGTGACTGACTTAGTTTCACGTCGCGATACAGCAAAAGGAAAGAAGGAGCTAGCCGATGAGTAAGAAAGCAGCTGAAAAGAAAACCTTAAAGGTTACGCAAGTACGCAGTCCAAATCGTCGTCCTGCAGATCAAGAGGCGACTCTGATTGGATTAGGTTTGAACAAGATGAATCGAACTCGTGAGCTTGAAGATACTCCCTCAGTACGTGGGATGATTCGTAAAGTTCATCATTTAGTTCGTGTCGAAGAATAAGAGGCAGTAATCATCATGAAGTTAAATGAATTAAAAGACAACGCAGGTGCCCGCCCAGACAAAAAACGTTTGGGTCGTGGTATCGGTTCTGGTAAAGGTAAGACATCAGGTCGCGGTGTGAAAGGTCAAAAGTCACGCTCAGGTTCATCGATTGGTGGATTTGAAGGCGGACAAATGCCAATTTACCGTCGTTTACCAAAGCGCGGATTTACAAACATATTTGCAAAAGAAGTTGCATCTGTTAACGTTGGAATGATCCAAAAGTTCATTGATGCAAATCGTTTGGATGCAACCAAGGAAATTAACGCAGAAGTATTAGTAAACGCAGGTCTACTGCGCTCAACTAAATTCCCTGTTAAAGTATTAGGTAAGGGAGAGCTTAAAACTAAGATCAACCTTCACGTAAATGCTTTTTCAGCATCTGCAAAAGAGTTAATTGAAAAAGCCGGTGGATCTTTAACGGTTATTGCGTAATAAATTAGAGAAATGAGTATAATATGGCATCTGCAGCAGAACAATT
>CAZMBF010000096.1:0-4555 GCA_964564365.1 uncultured Alphaproteobacteria bacterium | reverse complement strand
TTGTGGGGTTAAATGGGACTGGAGATTCGCTTTCAAGTTCCCCATTTACGAAAGAAAGCCTGATTAGCATGTTAGAACGATTGGGGATTAATACTCGAAACATTAACATGGATGCCAAAAACGTTGCAGCAGTTATGGTAACTGCAAGCTTGCCTCCATTTGGACGACAGGGAGCAACAATAGATATCAATGTCTCCTCACTTGGTAGTGCTAAAAGTTTGTTAGGCGGAACGCTTTTAGTTACCCCTTTATACGGAGCGGATGGCCAAGTGTATGCCGTAGCACAAGGATCAGTTGCCGCAACTGGATACTCCGCTGGTGGGCAGGGGGCAACTCAGACAAAAGGTATCCCCACAAACGCGCGACTTGCAAATGGTGCAATTATCGAACGCGAAATGGACTTTCAGTTCGGTGACCTAAACTTTTTAAGACTTGGTTTGCGCAACCCAGACTTTACAACCGTAAAGCGTATCAGCGAAGTTATTAATGCCAAGTTTACTATTCAAAGTAAACCTTTAGATAACGGTACATTACATATTGATATTCCAATGTCTTACAAAGACAACTTGGTCTCTTTTATTACACAAATTGAACAACTCGAGGTGGCTCCCGACCAACGAGCGCGCGTATTAATCGACGATACCTCTGGTATTGTTGTTATGGGTGAGAATGTAAAAATTAGCCGAGTCGCAGTGGCCCATGGTAGCTTGACGATTCAGATCAAAGATACTCAAGATGTCTCTCAGCCAAACTCTTTTGGAGCAGGTAACACTCAAGCAGCAACCAATACAGATATCGCTGCTAGTGAAGGTGAGACTGGAAATATGGTGGTCTTGGAGTCTGGGACAACGTTGCAGAACCTAATTGATTCACTGAATGCAGTTGGAGTAACGCCCCGGGATCTAATCGCAATTTTACAGGTGATTAAAGCCGCAGGGGCTTTACATGCTGACTTAGAGACAATGTAAGGAGAAAGTGATGAGTTTAAACACAAAAGGATCAATCAGTTTAAATCTTCCCAGCACGGCAGATGAACGCAAATTACGTGGACTGGCAAACCAAAGTGGTCTTTTGTTGATTGAGGAAAGTTTTACCCAACAACTGCAAACTTTGTACGATGAAGAAAACGAGGAAGACGGGGGAGGATATTATCGTGAACTAATCCCTTATTTAGTGCAATCAGTGTTTGAGAAAGCACCCGAGATAGGTTTTGGTAACGAGATTTATAACGAGCTGTCTAACAAATTAAAATTAGGAAGAGCATAACATGGAAAAGAGACTTCAAGACATTAAAGCAGCCTTAGCAGGTACGTTTAAGATTAATCAATTTCTGCAATTAACTGATTTTCTAACTGAGTTAATCACAAAGGAAATGGGCTTGTTAAAAGCAGTAAACTTACAGGAAATTGAAAAGAATCAGCTGATTAAGCAAGAAGCCTGTGTTTTGTATACAGAGATGATTCAATTCTTGAAAGAAAATGGTTCATGTTTGGGCTCGTTGGCCATTCAAGAACGTCGTATTCTAAAAGATGTTACAGAAAACTTGTCGCGTTTGTTGGACCGTAATGAGCGCATGATAAAATCGTTTAATGAAGCAAACAAGCGTGTTATGGAGATATTTCACGAAGTTGTGCAGTCTAGAATTAGTACTAACTATGGTCCTGAAGGAAAACGCCGCCCCCCCATCAGTGGCTATACTAATTTTAGTCAAAGTGGATAATATTCGTTTAAAGATAGGGTAAGAAAATGGGTGCTAATTTACTTGATATGTTGCGGCTAAGTCAGGATGCAGCAGGTACTGCGCGGGCTGCTGCACTGTTGGCAATAGAAAACTTAGCAGGGGCCCGCGATGCAACGTATGTTAAACGAATTTCAAATGTAGAGATTGACGTTGCTGGTGGACATATTTCTGCCTTAAGAACCGGAGCTACCCAAAGAGTCATTGATGGCAAGATAGTAGAGACTAAGCGAACCCAACATAGTACAGTGCAACGAGATAAAGCAAAGCAAGAGTTGTTTGAACTATTTGATGACTTAAATGGTCCTTTGGATGGAGAAGGTTCCGTCGACAAAAAGCTTTTGATTTTAGCAAATAAGACTGCAGTCCTTACACAAGAAGCTGCATCACCTATTTTCCGACGAAATATGATCGAGTCTGTAAAAGAGTTTGTAACAACTATTAATAGTTTTGCGGACGGAATTAACTCACAAAGAAACTTAGCAGAACGAGAGGTTTCTACGTCCGTGCAAAACATTAATGATTTAGCAGAACAACTGCATGAACTTAACAAACAACTGGGGATTGGTAATGGCCCAGATTTAGACTTGACCATCTTAACAACCGAGCGTGAAAAGGTTGTTGAAGCAATAGCGCAAATAATGGACATTCAAGTGGTAAGCTCCGAAAATAGCTTGTTCGTGTATACTATGTCGGGGATTCCTATCGTAGAAGGTAGAGTTTATCCCTTGGGATACAGCTCATCAGGCGTTATTGATTATTCTGCAGAATATCCTGCCAACATTAACCCTATTTATACGATTAATGATGCCGGTGTTCACGTAGATATAACCCCACAAATCACAAAAGGTAAGTTAGGTGGATATCTTGAAATGCGAGATCAAGTATATCCTAAATATCAAAAAACCCTAGATAATTTCACGCAAGTTTTTCAGGAACAAATGAACAAACTTCATAATAAAGGTTCCGGGTTTCCTCCAGCCTCAGAGTTAAATGGTAAGCTTTTTGTAAGTGCAACTGAAAAAGACACTGAAATTGCATGGAAAGCAGACAGCATGGTTCGTATTGCATTAATAGATGACAAAGGCAAATTCGCTGATCCGGGTGGAGGTGCGTTTTACGTAGACATCAATTTAAACGTAGGTGGAGTAAATGCTATGACACCCGCGAATATTCAGAGCGAAATAAATACAGTTCTTGGTTCGGGTGTTGCTATTTTTTCCGAAGGCGATGACCATGGGTATTTAACATTAAAAGCACCTGCTGGTTTTAGAATTGCCATAGGATCTGTTGATGGAACTACCCCAGGAGAGACAAGTGATGGAGTTGGTTTTAGTGAGTATTTTCATTTAAATGATTTATTTGAAAGTTCACCGGATGCTATGGGTAGAGGCTATTCAAATACTTTTAAGTTAAATAGTAAAATTCAAAAAGATACTAGCTTACTTGCTGTTGGAAAATTAAACTCATCAACATCGATAGCATTAACAGGAACTGTAGAAAATACAACTGCAATTGCTTCTGGAGACAATATTAACCTAACTGAATTAAGAGATCTTATTAACTCGCCCGTTGTTAGTTTCGATGCTGCGGGTGTTATGGCTGCAGAAACAACATCCTTTTTATCTTATATATCCACAATGGTAAATTTAATCCATTTAGATACATCAGCGGCCATAGAACAGACAGTTTTCACAAAAAGTGTTTTAGATGGGTTGGAAAAGCGACATTCCATGATTTCAGGGATTAATCAAGATGAAGAAAGCGCAGAGGTAGTAATGCAAAGGATGTATTATCGAGGCATTTTAAATACGTCTCAACACTTAATTGATATGTTAACAGAAATGTTAGACGCGTTTGGTCGAATGTAGGGAGTAAATTATGGCAGGTGGAATTGTAGGCGATGCATTTTTACATCAAAGGACAATAAGAGATCTTATGGGTCGTAAGGTTACTATGCATAAAGCAAAAGATCAGGCAATTTCTGGAGTTAAATATACAAAAGGGCGTGAGCTTAAAGAGAAAGTTGTGATTGTAAACAACTTGCAACAGGATATCGCAACACATACATCGTTTGTAGAAAACAATAAGACATCAGTTAAAATGCGAGTAAGTGAGGAGGAAAGGGTGATTCGTGCTGTTCAAAAAGAGGCTGAAAACTTTAAAGTTTCTTTGGTTTCTTTTAATGATGGGAATGTTAAAGATCCTGCTTCATTTATATATGGATTTAAACAACACATGAAAAAAATAGAGCGCGAAGGTAATACACGGGTTGGAGATAGCTATATTTTTGGAGGAACGATTACGAATATCCCTCCCTTTGATTTGTCTAAAATTGCAGATGGACTTGATCCGAACTCGGGAATTACTACTGATTACTATCAAGGCAATAGTAAGTCTTTGTTTTTGGCGACTTCCAAGGACAGTAATTTAGAATGTGAACTAAAAGGAAACAATACTGCATTTGAAAAATTAGTTCGAGCACTAAAGATAGCAACCGATCCATCAATTAAAACAGGAGATGAGCGGATAAAAAAAGCTGAAGATTTAGCGGATGAAGCGCTTACAATGCTTTCTGATTTAATCTCGCAAATTGGGTCTAAAGATGCAGCCTTAGATAGTTTGATCGAATATCAAGAAGATCAAGTAGTATATTTACAAAGTTCATTTGATGCAATTGTTGCTGCAGAAGAGGTTGACGTAGTGAGTCAGTTTGTGCAAGAGCAAAATATTTTATCAACCACATATGCCATGTTAAGTCAGTTGGGTCAAATGTCATTGGCAGAACATTGGAAGGGGTAAACTTATCTTTCACAC
>CAZMBF010000095.1:0-4613 GCA_964564365.1 uncultured Alphaproteobacteria bacterium | reverse complement strand
ATTGTGGGGGTTTCGTAACGCTACCGAAACTATGTTGAGTCTAACTAAGGAGCGCGGTTCTAAAGATGTTCCCATTTATTTGCAAACACACCCCGCAAGCATCGAACGACGTGAATATGTTGACCAATTTATGAATGCCAGTGTTAAAGGCAGCATGCCTGAGGACTTTCAATATGCATTTAAAATGGCTAAAGCACGAAGTGCGGCGTTTACTTTAAGTGCAGATGAAGTGCGTGGAATATATCCAGATACAACCACACCCGAAGGCAAATATGCCCAAGCACTGATGTTAGGTCGCGCAGGTCAATATGCAGAGTCAATTCGTCTGATGAGTGACTTAATTAAGCGTTACCCTGCAGATCCTTATCTGCTGTTTGCTCGCAGTGAAATATACCAAGCGACGGGTCAAGGTGAAGCTTCGTTAGCAGATATTAATGCTGCCATCGCAATGGCCGAGGGCGCTAGTACCACAGGACGAAAAGAAGTCATTATGCGGTTTGAACGCGCAACATTCTTTGTGATTCTGAAACGAGGGCAAGATGCGCTGAAAGAGATGGCCTATATTGATCAATTGGATGCTGATTTGCGTCGTAGCCCAAGCTTTTGGGATCAATATGCACGCGTATATGACTTGTTAGGAAATAAGGCGATGGTGTCGTATTCATTGGCCGAAGCAAACTTGATTTTGGAAAATTTTAATGCGGTTGAACGATATTTAAATGCAGGAAAAGACGCTGCAAAAGAAGGATCCACAGAGCGGATGAAAATCAAAGATCTTGAATTAAGACTACAACAAATAAAAGCCAAGTCGCTGACGTATTAACACAGGATTAACCTTTTATAGGCTTTTGAGATGAAAATCCTATCAACCTAAAAAACCAGTAAATTCAAGTATTTTTCCCGATATGGTGGGGTTAATTTGATGCTTGTGTCTTTATCAAGGATTATTAAAACGTAATCACTAATCAGTTGGTCCACTCACATTCAACTGCGGTTAATGTCCCTATTTGAATGCCCATTCGGACATCTGCCATTAGGCGATTCATGAATGAGACGTTATGAAGGGTTAGCAACTGAAGGGCAAGAAGTTCTTTTGCTTTCAGTAAATAATGGATGTATCCTTTTGAAAAATGCATGCAGGTATGACACGTGCAATCGGGTTCGATGGGGTCAGATGACTCTTTGTACTGTGCATTATTTAGGTTGATATGTTCGCGACCAGGGTTTGGATTGTGCTTTGCCTTAACAAGGGCACCACCATGCCTTGCCAAACGGGTAGGGTGAACACAGTCAAAGGTATCAATACCATACCGTACACCGTTAAAAATATCACTGGTTCCACCGATTCCCAGCAAATGGACAGGTCTATCTCGGCGAAGGGTTGTCATAGCAACGCCTACAACATCATGCATTTGTTCTTTATTTTGTCCCAAAGACCCACCAACAGCAATTCCAAAAAAATCGTGATCATTGACGAATTCACAACTTTCGATACGTAAATCGGGGTAAATACCGCCTTGAACGATACCATATACTTTTTGAGTACCGTTATCATGGCGTTTGAACTCATCCAAACTGCGCTTACCCCAATGATGACTCATTCGCATGGATGATGCTGTGTAGTTTTTATCTACGTGGAACGGAGTGCATTCATCCAGCATAACTGCGAAATCAACGCCAAGCTTGCGTTGGACTTCCATGGATTTTTCAGGGGTCAAGAAGTGAACGCTTCCATCCAGATAAGATTTGAATTTTGCACCTTCTTCCGTAATCCTTAAAAGGGTTTGAGGACGTTTTGTATCGCGTCGCCCTTTAATTTCAGAGGCTACTGAGCCATGGCCTAAACTAAAGATCTGAAAGCCACCAGAATCAGTGAGTAATGGACCATTCCAGCCCATAAACTTATGAAGGCCCCCCATTTTTTGAATGTGATCCTCACCAGGGTTCAACATTAAGTGGTAGGTATTAGAAAGAATAAACTGGGTGCCTTCGGATTTCATTTGAGAGGGCAACAACCCTTTGATTGCGCCTTTTGTGGCGCAAAAGATAAAGTTAGGAGTTTGGATTGTGCCGTGTGGGCACACAAGCTCTCCGCAGCGAGCATTTTCGTGTGTGTGGGTAATTGAAAATTTAAACATGGATCATCTTCAGCATTATTATTGTGTTTCTGTAGCACGAATCCTTAAAAGATGCAATTTCTAAACGATGATTACTTAGCTTTAATAAAAGCTAAGACAACCAGTGCCAATGCAGAGCTTGCGGGCACAAAAAATAATGCATACTGATAGTTCTCAAGCAGTGTTTGCCCAAATTGTAGATCTATTACTTTTCCTACGATAATAACGGAGAGGGCTTCAAACAGGGTGTTTATCATGTTCATAAAGCCGATTGCAGCACCCACAAGTGTGATGCTATAGTTTTCTTTCAATGAGGTAAAAGCTAGTGCGAAACCACTTGAGCAGAAGCCAACAAGGAACATTAGGGTTGCAATAAGCGTATATGACAAACCTTTAGTATATAGCAATATAAGACTGAAGAGGAGAGTGGTTAGAGCAGATACAAACATTAACATTTTGCGTTTATTAAGGGTGTCTGATATATATCCATATAGGGGAGATCCAAATATCCAGCCCAATAAAATGGTTGAAGTTAATCCGCCAGCCCATTCTAAAGGAATTCCATTAGTTTCTGATAAATATGCAGTTCCCCAGAATGCTAGTATAGTTGTAGGCATAAACATTAAGCCTGCATAAACGGAAGATAGCCAGGTCTGTTTATCAACTATTACCTGTAACAACTGATACCCAACCTCTTTTAAAGAAGTCGCTTTTTCTTCTAAAACAGAGGTGTTGTTTGGATTTGAATCACGAATAATCCCCCACATTAAAAGAGCAAATATTATGCAAATAATGCCAGCAAACTCCATGCTGACGCGCCAGTTGCAAATTGAGAGTAAAAAGGTTGAAAGATTAATGCCAAAAGCTCCTCCCATAAAAGCGATGGTGATCATTGTGCCAAATATAAAGGCAAAACGATTTGGATTAAACCAAATTGTGGCTAACTTTGAACATGTAACTAGTGAAAATGATGCTCCAATACCAATAAGGGCTCTTCCCAACAATAAAAAGCTTGAATCACTTGCTGCTGCAAATATAAAGCACCCAGCTGCACACGTTAGTGCTGCGGTTGTAATGGTTTTTCTGGCACCAATCTGATCCACAAATATGCCTGCAGGTAATTGCATGAACGTGTACATCAACATGTATATAGATGCAAGCCAACCAAACTCAGAACTTGTGACATTAAAGTCTAGTATTAAAGAAGGTTTTAAGACGCTGATTGAGAATTTTAACAAATAATCATAGAAAAAGAACAAGGCGACAATTCCCCATGATAACATGCCGCGTTTAGAGTCTATCCACATAAAGGAGCATCTTTCTAATTATTAATATACGTAGTTAATATTGATACTATTATCAAATAAAGAAAGCTAGTATTTTTCTTAAATAAAAAAAGATTTATAAATCGGAAAAACTATTGGTAGGGTGAGTTGATACGTAGATTTAGCCGTGTTGAACTATTTTGAAGAGTAATGTTGAATGATTTCAAGAAACAAATCAGCAGCATCTTCTGGGCTGAATTTTGAGTTCAACGTACTGGCCTTGTCGCAAACATCAAAAAAGCTGATGGATTGATCTTTTGCAACTATAGGGTCTAATTGTTCTATAAGATTGCGTACAAGCTCTAAGTTTTCTGGGGTTGTTGCATCAAAAGCTCCTATAACTGTAGGGGATATAGCTAACAATATGATTAAAAAATTGAACATTATATTTACCATGAACTGTATTCAGCATGGCATTGAAATATTAAAAATTGATTACCTGGTTACTGTTAGGTGTAGCTATTTACTGAACATACCGTTGCGAAACGATTACAGATCAGATCTACGGCGCCCTTCGCCCCACAATGCCACAGTGGTGGCAAGCAGGTGCGAACCTGCGCCTTGGGGGTGGGATAACCTGGTGGATGAAGCCCTTGTAAAGGGCTTCATCCAGGTTGGGTGGGCTGTAAAAAGTCTCCGAAGCGTAGCGAAGGAGCCTAAGAACCATTAACGAGAAGTGCTGCGCGACCCAATTCTTTTAACTCTTGAATAGGTCTAGGCTTTCCCTGCTCGTCAAGGTAATTATTCTTTAGGCTATTCTTAATTAACTCTCTATAATCACGGCGTTTCCATTTACTCAATTTAGTGGGGTCTATATAATTTTTAATTACATCGTCAATTACATCGTCAATTACATATTCAATTCGGCGATTTTGAATTTTTTCAGGAGTGTTGTCTTCTGTGTCATACGTGATAGTTAGGTTAGTGTTTTGTAAAGAACTTATTAATAGTTCTGAGGGAGTGATTTCTTCATCTTGATCAATAAAAATGCGTAATGTAATGAATTCGTTTAATCCAAGCCGATCAATAACAGTTTCTTTTATGTGTTCTAATGATGAGGTCGTTTGGGAGCTAATAATAGTTACCCTAAATGTAACGTTATATGCCTTATCAACTTGGGATAAGCGTGGGGACTGATGATTCAAATTGCTACGGAACCGTTGTGGGACTA
>CAZMBF010000094.1:2939-4697 GCA_964564365.1 uncultured Alphaproteobacteria bacterium | reverse complement strand
CTATATCTGCGGCCTTTAGGATAAATTACAGTTAACGAATCTAGCTTTAAATCTTCTATAGCTATGCGCATGGATGGGGTTAATTTAGGTGCATCAGAAAGCTTAAATTCAAACCCTAGTTTTTTCCCATGCTTTAAAAGTAGTAGATCTAACTCAGCTTTATTATGTGACGCCCAAAAATAACTGCTTTCAGGATCAGCTTGATGAAATTTAATTAGCTCTTCCAATGCAAATCCTTCAAATGAAGCTCCTGCCTTAGGATGTTTAAATATATCAGAGTATGTTTGAATATTTAATACGTAGTGCAGTAATCCCGTATCCCGATAATATATCTTAGGACTTTTAACCTGGCGTTTCTTTAAGTTTTCATGCCATGGTTTAAGGGTTCTTAACATGAAACTGCCTGTTAAATAAGACATATACTTTTTAATAGTAGGTTGGCTTACACCTAATGAAGACGAAAGATCTGAATAATTAACTATTTGCCCGTGGTAGTGTGCTAGCATAAACCATAATTTTCTTAAAACATCAGCCTGAAACCCTAACCCCAAAATGGCTAGATCTTGTTCAATATAAGTTCGCATGTAGTTTTCTCTCCAAGAGAGGCTTGCCTTTTGTTCTAAAAGATAGCTTTTAGGAAAGCCTCCTTGAGTCCAGAGCTGTTCAAAATTATGGGTTTCGTCTAAAGAGAAGGGAGTTATTTCAATAAAAGCAATTCTTCCCGCTAAGCTTTCCGAGGATTGTTGAATGAGTTCACGAGAAGCGCTGCCTAATATTAAAAACCTTTGATCAAGCTGCTCGTCATGTAGATATCTTAAATAAGGAAATAAGTTTGGACGCCGTTGAATTTCATCCATAATAATCAGGCCTTTAAGCGGAGATAAAGTTAAATCTGGAGTGTCAAGAGCCTGTATGTCAACAGGTCTTTCTAAATCAAAATAATGGGTATTAACATGCTCTTTCCTAATTTCGCGAGCAAGAGTTGTTTTCCCGCACTGGCGTGGCCCCAATAAACATACGATACGATGAGAATCAAAAGCAGTTTGAATAGCGCTTAAAAGACGATTGCGAGTGAGCATTTCTAAGATCCTATACTAAACCAAGATCAATATACCATGAATATCTAAATGTTGCATTTAAATATTCATGGTGACACAAAGTTAATCTTACAAAGAAGAAGGGACATTTAGCGGACAAAATGATATGAAGCTGCATTAAAAAGGTATATCAATAATTAAAATAGTTGTCAGTAATCCGCAATTACTATACGGATAAATCATATTATTCCGGACTGATAACGCCAATATTTAACATAACAATTATTATCCGCAACATGTGGGGTGAAAGAAAATGCGCTTACTTACTAGTTTTTTTTCAGCTTTCCCAGCGTGACACTCTAGCTATCTAAATCACTCCCTTCATCTATTGGTCTAGCCCGTTTTCTATCAACTGCAGCTTGATTGACTTCATCTGGGATAAGTCGATATATGTAGGTTTTTTCCTCAACAGGTACACCCACATACTGTATATCATTAGGGATATCCTGCAATAAGTGTACGTAAGGTAAATATTCTTCTGTAAGCGCGCTCTTGTACGTTAAGCTTATTCGTTGAACAGAGTCTCCCTGAATAATACTGGTCTGCACTATATCGCCATTGCTTTTTGTATTTAGTTTTTCTGTCGTTTCAAGTTCATGTGATGCATAAGCTACATAGTAGTTATTACCATCTATACCAAGGGTATTATCAAAATTAGTTT
>CAZMBF010000094.1:0-2929 GCA_964564365.1 uncultured Alphaproteobacteria bacterium | reverse complement strand
TATACAACCATATATGTTTGGACATAGAAAAATAGGAGAGTTCTTTCTCATCTTAACGACCTTATGAGGATATTTTGCTGTTTCAAAATTTGTTTGATCTCGAATCGCAATAATATGAAGATCTTGTGCTTTTTGGAATCTTGAATTGAATGTCATATACAAAAGTTCTTCTTGAGCAATTTCTTGAATCCATTCAATAGTTTTTAGTGATGGATGTCCGTGTTGACCTCCATCACCTGCTGATATACCAAAAACGCTAGGTCTGAAGAAACGTAGCATTTCTCCACTGATATTCAACCATGACCCATGATGAGGTAACATCATCAATACAAGATGTTGATCATCTATTTGATCTGATAATGTTTCTCTGAAGCTATTCTTTGGATGAGCCGTCTGCCGACAAGAGACACTCTGAAATACCGGAAGCCCTGCATCACCAGTGAACACAACACTTAAACTAAGACTGGGTAGTTTACAGGATATAATGGGACTAAAATCATTAACATCTCCCACGGGCAAATTTAGACTCCAAACATATGTATTGCGAATCGCCCTCATGGTATCATTATTGCTTTTTAAGGTGTTCAGCAAAGATTCCGGCAAGACAGATTCTAATGCGCCCGAATAAAAAGAGGGAATAGGAGCGTGAAAATTGCGACAGGAGGCTACTTTAAATAAAGAAGTAAATACCGTATCTGTACTAGCGCCTGTGTTTAAAGTTTGCAGCTGGTCTCGCACATATTGATTAAAATCGGTATTTTGAGGTTTTGAATCTAAGTACACTTTATTATTCCAATAGTACGGAAACTCTAAATGCGTATCTTTTCTTCGTGCTAAGAATGATAAGACGCTTTTTACAGTACTAGATGTTTCCCCATCTTTAGAGGCGTCACAAGAATCCCCAAACCAATCTCCACATAAAAAAGCTGTCATCTTAAGATCGTCTGGTATCGTTGCTTCAGAAATGTAATTAATATGATCAACATCGGTATGTGACAAAAAGAGTATCAAGTGATTCAAATTATCTAATAGCGACTTTATAAATTTTTGCAGATCTTCTTTTATTGCTCTTCGTTGTGATTCACCCACTTTTCGTTCTGTAGTATCAGGTGTTGTAACTTTGATGACTGCTGTCGATGCTCTGTCCGGTGATGGGCCATCATCAATCAAATTTGTCTTGTGAGGTGATTCTCCTAACAATATGACATTTCTTGGTATAAATTTTAAATCCCAAATTCCGCGACGTATAAACTTTGGATGTACCTGTAAGGATTTACTTCCTAGGTCAAATAATACACCCACGCTATGTCCTGGTTGATCCGTGTTATATACAACCAATTGACCATTTCCTTGCCCCATGGGAAGAATATAGAATTCCTCCAGTGGTGCCGCTAAAGACACTGAACAATAAAAACACACAGAAATTATCGCGACTATTAAACGCACTGCACGCCTCCTAGAATTAAGCTAATGTTTCGTTATTCAGATCTCTTTAAATCCCGAATGTAAGTAGAATGATGATTCCAGTAATACGTAGTACACCATTGAACCGCCCTAAAGGGTTGTCTCATCTTCTCTAGCAAAACTCTAACTTCTGATTCTGATTGAATTTCTCTAGATTTTATTAAGGCCCACAATCCATCCATATCTTTAAAAAAGTCATCTGGATAGCTGTCAAAACTATTTGTAACACTATCCCAATTCTCGCCCCGTCCTTCATTTGTAAATATTTTATGCAATATTCTCATGATTTCAAGATCGTAAGTTTTAACGTTACCCGCGAAGAGTCCTTTGGCATTCAATATTCTAATGTCACTTTTAAAGGTTGTAACAAAGCGATTTAAACAATTGTTTCGTGTTTCCAACATCTCTGCTAATGTATCTCCTCCCCGTGGTTTAGGATGCAAACAAGTTGGGTGAGATATTACCAATTTTTGTCCGCCAGCTGGTTGCACATTCGTATCACTACGATCTGATAAGCCCGCGGCAAAACTAGCGTCAAACATACTGAGTAATACTAATGCTAATCGTTTTTTCATCTAAATCTCCATCAATTTATATACTATTACAAGTAAGTGCGTTGTGATTGTTGTGTGTCTGACTTATTGTTTTATAGACGCGCTCCCTAGCGTTACTATACGGCAATATTTTTATATTTCAAGCCTTTCCTTTAATGGTGAATAAGTTCATATGATCTGAGACGTTTCTTTAGAGGCGCTCAAAAAATTAAAAGAGATTATGCCGCAACATGGTTTTATCAGACAAATGGAAAGAGTTAGTGGAAGATTTGGTCATCAAGTAGCCTGTATTGAAGTTTCAATTTCTGGAACTAATCTCGCAAAAGATGCTGACTCACGATGGGAGCTCAATAACAATATTCAACGCCCCGTAGAGAAGCCTTTAGATACTTTTTACTTATTGAGTATTCTTTGTTGTAAACAGGCTGTTTAATGAAGGGAAGAGGCCGCTGTTTTTCGGAGGTTGCTACAGAACAAGTACAATAAGTCATAGCAATCGCAATTGCTCGTAAAATAATAGCGCGTAAAAGACCGATAAATTAGGTAATAGAAGACACAGGCTTAACGAAAGACGAGACTAAAGCTGTAAAATAGATTTCTTGTTGTGGTCAAACTCAAAACACCTGAAAACACAGGTGTTTCATCTTAATGTTGATTGAGCAATATTTTATCTTATGTTAAATGGTGAGTGTATTTCTAATTATCAACAGCGTTACTCATACGTCCGCAACTAAAGAAATGCGCGCCTCTTGTTACTTAAGTTCTTGCAACTCTCATGAATGTAAGTTAAATTAGACTAACGAGCAAAACTTGAGAAATATTTTATGTCCATTGACAAACGAAAACGCATAGGGCGATATATTACTAGTTCTACTGTTGGAGAAACCTATAAAGCTTATATCCCCTCCGAT
>CAZMBF010000093.1:0-4732 GCA_964564365.1 uncultured Alphaproteobacteria bacterium | reverse complement strand
CGAAGCACAAAACTTAAAAAAGTATTAAAAATTGAATACTTTTTATCTAAGATACGAATATTTCAGGCACCCACAGGTACCTTTAAGAATCCCAGCATTATACTTATTCGAAAACTCTTTGATCTCTTAACGTTTTACATGTCCAGCACCAAGATTATCAGTTTTTCAGGCTTCTGTGACAGAGGGGGGATTAATCCCCAAGAATTCATACGCCTTACCTGTCAGCATTCTTCCACGCGGCGATCGTTGCAGATAGCCCTGCTGAATCAAGTACGGCTCGATCACATCTTCAACAACATCGCGTTGTTCAGCCAAGCTGGCAGCGATGGTTTCAACCCCAACAGGTCCACCCGCATAAAACTCTGCAATTTGAGACAGATATTTACGATCTAATGCATCCAATCCATTTTTATCAACACCCAAACGGTCCATCCCCAATGCCGCATTAGCCTCATCCACTGAGCATTCAGCGTGATAAATATCCATAAAATCCCGCAACCGCTTAGTTAGACGTTTTGCAATTCTGGGAGTTCCCCTAGCCCTGCGCGCCACTTCCAACGCACCCTCGGACTGAATCGACAAACCAATCATAGACGACATGCGATTAACAATCGACGTTAACTCGTCAATCTCATAAAAGTTTAACTGCAATGGAATACCAAATCGCTCCCGAAGTGGTCGAGTAATTAACCCCGCACGAGTCGTAGCTCCTACTAATGTAAATGGCGGCAAATCAATAGTAATTGAACGCGCAGCAGGCCCTTCCCCAATCATAATGTCTAATTTAAAGTCTTCCATCGCTGGGTACAGAATCTCTTCAACGGATGGGTTTAGGCGATGAATCTCATCAATAAACAACACGTCTCTTGGTTGTAAGTTTGTTAGAATCGCAGCTAAATCCCCAGCCTTTGAAATAACAGGCCCCGATGTAGAGCGAAAGCCAACCCCTAATTCTCGCGCTATAATCTGCGATAACGTAGTTTTTCCAAGGCCTGGAGGCCCCGTAAATAGCACATGATCTAAAGACTCTTGGCGCCTTTTTGCGGCCTGAATAAACATCGAAAGGTTATCTTTTAAGTGCTTTTGGCCTATAAATTCACCCAACGTTTGTGGCCGCAATGAAACGTCATATTTATCATCTGCGATCTCTTCGGCAGTCAACATAGGGTTCAAGGAATTACTCATCATGTACCTTTTTGCATCAAACTAAAGATTCTGCGACGCAAGTCCATAACACCTTCTTTATTTACGGCGCTGGTGACTATCAACTCTGGAAACCCGGCAACGTGACGCTGAACAACCTCTTGTGCATGAACAATCGCCTTTTGCAACTCCGTCGGCTTTAGCTTATCAACTTTGGTTAATACAACCTGGTATTGCACCGCACTCTCGTCCAACATCGTCATCATCTCCTCATCCGAGGCCTTTACCTCATGACGGCTGTCCAATAACAAAAACACCTGCTTCAGAACAGATCGCCCAAGCAGATAGTCCTTCATCAAGTCATTCCACGCCGCAATTTTAGTCTTACTTACTTTTGCATACCCATAACCCGGCATATCCACAATATAACATTCCTCTGCCAGATCAAAAAAGTTCAATTGCTGTGTTCGCCCAGGCGTGTTGGACGTGCGAGCAATAGTACGATTAACTAACGCGTTAATTAAACTGGACTTTCCAACGTTTGACCGGCCAATAAACCCAAACTCAGGTATAGTCATCGGGGGCAGTCGGTCTAACGATTCAACCCCGAATCTAAATTCACATGGTTGACGAAATAATGCTTCTGTTCCTTTTATTGATCCAAGAGATGCTGTCATAGGTTTTGCCTTAATTGATATACATATATACCTCAATCAAGATTGAAGATGCAAATTATTTAGGATTTAGAAGTGTTTTGTTTGAAGATTTTGAATGATGGACGGCTTTCGTTTCGTTGGTTCGTGCGCGAGGGGCCCTCCGTACTGACCCAAAAAACGCTGGCGGCCCCCGCCTCCTCACTCCTCGACATAAAGCTTCTCCATCTCCTTTCAAAGGTTAACGCCTTCTTAAGGGTTGATGAGGCATCTGTTCTTGACAGAACAGCCCTCTTCGACTAAGGTTCAACGTATACGTTGTGAACTTCAAAGCCCAAAGATCGCTTTACGCACGGGTCACACTCAACCCATGTCTAACCAGCATCTTTAATTTACCTTTCAGAGGTTAATAAATAATGAATTCATATTGATTATTTTCATTAATTCGCTATAAAGGGGTATGAAAACAAAACAGCCTTTATATTGCACCATAAAAAAACGCCAAGAATTTTTGAAGATATCAAAAAACGGCAAACGTTTTTACAGTGAACATTTTTTGGTACAAATATTGCAAAATTTTGAAAACTCAGGTATGTTCCGTGTTGGATATGTTGCTACACGTAAAATTGGCAACGCAGTGCAGCGTAACAAAGCAAAGCGCCGATTGCGCTCTTTGGTGTGTATTTGCAAACATGATGCACCCCTTGGGTATGAGTATGTTTTTGTTGCTAAAGCGTCATTAGGATCAGTTACATTTGAAACACTTCAGCACGACTTTGACAGTCTATTTAAAAAGATTTCTCACACCCTTAGGACTTATCATCAACCTATTCTTATTGGGAATGATTCAGATCTATCAAATGATGATTAGCCCCTTCCTTGGTAAACGCTGCAGGTTTTACCCAACATGTTCACACTACGCAAAAGACGCCCTAACAACCCATGGCCCCGCAAAAGGCATTTGGCTAACATTCAAACGATTACTAAAATGTCACCCCTTCCACCAGGGAGGAGTTGATACAGTTTCCACCACAAAGGATTTTAAACAATGAACGAACAACGTAATTTCTATATATTATTTTTCATCGTATTTGTATCATTTTGGGGATATGAATACTTTTTCCCCCACACAACACCTATAGAAACAGCACAACCTAAATCTGTGGAAACGGCTGCGCCCGCTGTTGATGAAAAAGTCATCGCAGTTCCAAAAGACGTTGCTTTACGAGATGGTCAGCGCGTCTCCATCAATACCCCTTCTTTCTCTGGATCCATCAACTTAAAAGGGGCTAGGTTTGACGATATAGTCTTGAATAAATACAAAGAAACCGTTGGCCCCAACAACGCTAATGTAGACCTCTTGAATCCCGAAAATACTGAAAGACCTTTTTTTGTAGAATTCGGCTGGACCTCCGTTCTTGAATCTAACAAAAAGTTTGTTACTTTCCCCACCGAAACATCCGAGTGGAAAGCCAATCATGATGTGCTTACGCCAGAACAACCTTTAATATTGACCTGGAAAAGCCCAGAGGGCATCATTTTCGAACGCCATATCTCTGTCGATGTCGATCAAATGTTTACTATTAAAGACATTATTCGAAACACCAAAACGGATAGTCTTCAAGCAGTGCCCAGGGGGCGAATTGTCCGCATTGGCGACATGGCTTCTGCTGACAGCAAGATTTTACACGAAGGCGTTGTTGGGTACCTTGGTAACAAACTACAAGAGGTTAACTATGATGACATCGAAAATGTCCCTGCGTTGGAAATCGACAGCAATGGCGGATGGCTGGGCATTACCGATAAATACTGGATGGCAGCCTTGGCTGTTAAGGATGGCACACCGTTACAAACTAAGATCCAGCACTTTAAGACACCCCGCAAAACATATGTCACAGAGATTACAAGCCAACCTATCCATGTTCAAAGTGGCTCAGAGGCTTCGTTTACCTATCAATTTATTGCCGGCGCAAAAGTCGTAAACCTTTTAGACAGATACGAGAGTGAGTACAATATCTCTAATCTGGATATTGCCGTCGACTTTGGATGGCTGTATTTCTTAACAAAACCGATGTATCATCTTCTAACATTCCTAAAAAACTTTATTGGAAACTTTGCGTTGGCAATTCTGGCTTTGACTGTACTTGTGAAAGCTTTCATGTTCCCATTGGTTCGAAAATCTTCGTCGTCAATGTCAGGCATGAAAAAGCTTCAACCTGAAATGGAGCGTATCAAAGCCTTATACCCTGATGATGCAGTCAAACGCAACCAAGCGATTATGGAGCTTTATAGAAAGCATAAAATCAACCCCGCTGGCGGCTGTTTACCCATGCTCATTCAAATGCCGGTCTTTTTCGCTTTATATAAAGTATTATATATCTCGATTGAGATGCGTCACGCCCCTTTCTGGGGATGGGTCAGCGATATGTCAGCACCAGACCCTACATCTATTTTCAACCTGTTTGGGCTCATCCCATGGGATCCCCCTGCATTTTTGATGATCGGATTGTGGCCCATCATTATGGGATTCACCATGTGGTTACAACAGAAACTAACCCCTCAACCAGCTGCGGATCCCGCTATGGGAAAGATGATGGCCTTCCTACCCATCTTCTTAACTTACCTAATGTCATCATTCCCTGCTGGATTGGTGATATACTGGGCCTGGAGCAACATCTTAACGATATTACAACAATTGGTGCTTAATCAACGAAAACCAGAATAACACCACCCTTGTCCAAGTTCAGATAGAGATGAGACGCCTAGATGGCAACGGTTAAAAATTGTAGGCGTCTCAGACGCAGTATGTCAGGACACACTGGGAATCTCCAGGTCAACCTACTATCGCTATGTTCAGAAATTAAAGACGATGTCTATGGGGATTCCGATACCCTCTAAGCGTCCTAAACATCTAAGACAACCTCAATGGACGGAAG
>CAZMBF010000092.1:0-4757 GCA_964564365.1 uncultured Alphaproteobacteria bacterium | reverse complement strand
ACTCAGGTCGATTCAAATATCCTCGCGCTAATCCAGCCCCGCCTATATATATCTCCCCAATAGCTCCTATCGGTACTGGTCTCTCCCACTCATCCAAAATATACACCTTCGTGTTACTAATCGGCTTACCGATCGGAATTACACATCGATCACTATTTATTTCTATTAATGTTGCGCAAACTGTGCATTCTGTAGGCCCATAAGCATTAATTAATCTAATTCTCCCCCGCCATTTAGCTCGCACCTCTTTTGAACACTCTTCCCCTGCAATAATAAGCGTTTCAATATGAGGAAGATTTTCAATCATAAGACTTATTTTGGGAGGTAACGTCATTACGTCTACTTTAGATTTATTTAAAAAATCTAAGATTAGCTCTAAGTTATGATTATTCTTTAATGGAGGGATGCATAATGCAGCTCCGCTAATTAAAGCTGTGCTCCATTCCGAAACAGAAGCGTCAAAACTCCAAGAAAAAAACTGTAATACTTTACTGGAGTGAGTAATATTGAATTCTTTAGATTGAGCTATAGCTAAATTCATTAAAGAACGATGTTCAATTAAGACACCTTTGGGTTGACCTGTAGAACCGGAGGTGTAGATCACATACGCAAGGTTGCTTCCTGTAGTAACTGATGTGGGATTCAGAGGTGATTGTTCTTTGAGAGTATTCAGTGTATCTTCATCATCCATAAGCACCATGATGCCTTGATAATAGGGGAACCTTTCTTCACATCTGCTATCTGTAATTAATACCGAAGCTTGCGTATCTTCCAACATAAACTGTAATCGCTCTTCCGGATACTCCGGATCTAACGGCACATACGCTCCTCCTGCCTTCAATATCCCCAATATCCCTACAATCAACTCAAACGATCGTTCCAAACTGATCCCGACTAACGTCTCTTCTCTCACCCCCAAGGATCGTAAGTAATGCGCCACCTGATTCGCCCTCGCATTCAACTCCCCATACGTTAAATCCTCATCTCCAAACATTAACGCGATACCGTCCGGATTCTTCTCAACCTGCTCCTCAAATAAATCTATCACCGTCTTATCTTCTGGATACTCTACATCCGTCGCATTCCATTGATTGATGAGCTGCATTAACTCAGGATCATGTTGTTTAGTATCAGGCATATTTCTTCTCGCTTACTTTATATATTATTGGTAGGATTTTTAGATGTTGACTTCTCAGATAAACTTAAACTACCCACTCTTTTTGAGCGAACAAACGCTCAGAAGGTACATTATTTTCCAGACATTTCTGTACAAACTTATCAGACTCGGTGATCTGTATGGAATCTGGAGTATATGTGAGCGCCATAATATAATGTAACCAAGGCTCTCCTCCCATGGCATAAACATACGCCTCTTTACACCCAGACTTTTCAACAATCGACCACGCTTTCTCAAAATTAGATCCAGATAACGTTCGTGCATCGTCATACTTACGCTTAATCGGATGTGTCAGGTAAGATCCATACAACCATGTTAATGGAGCACCATCACATTCCATCCCAACAAACAACATATCAATGGATCCCGTCTTTTTAAAGATCTCCGTATACAATTCAGGGTCTAAATTATTCGAGTCTGCTGCGAGTAAGAACTTGCGCCCCTTTAGCGTCACATGATGTGCAATTTTAGAGTGTACATTTAAATCAGAGTGTTCACCTAAGAAAGGAAGTCCTAAAATCTGTCCATTAGGAATCTCTAACGTTTCAAACTCTCCTAATGAATACACAGACGGAAAACCAATCGTTTCTAAGATCAACTTTAATGAGGGGTCTGCGAGAAAGCCTTTGTTATTCGCAGGACATACAATGTGTTTAATCTTATGACGCAACTGTAACAACGTTTCAAACAACACATGATCCTGGTGATTGTGCGTTAGTAATACATAGTCTATCGTCTCTGGCAAGTCTTCAAACGTAAATCGCGGGACATCACTCTTTACTTTGTAGCTAATAATCGGATCTACCAGGATAGACACTTCTGCTGTTTGGAACAATAAACACGCATGCCCCAAATAACGAATCCTAACTCCTTCATCATAATACTCAGCATCTTGAGAATGTTCAGGCGCCGCTGAGGTAAAAAAAGAAGAGAATAACACCTGACTCTCTTCTGGAATGTCTAATTGAGCAATAATCTCATCAAGCGGCTGCGGGGTATGCCGCAGCTTAAATAACGTATCCCATCGTGAATCATGAAAAGGAATCTTCAACACGACTTGATGATCATTTCGTAAAACGGGCGTACTCATGATAAATGGGCGCCAATCAGACTCAGTTATTGACAGCGCAACCGATTGTCCTGATGGATCATAATGCTTTTGATACATTAAGGGTTCAATAAATCGAATCGAAGGACGATGACTTAAATCATACACCAGTTCAACCATACCTTTTAATGACTGAGGCAACTGCGCATACAGCCCTTCTAAGGTATTTCCATCCTCTTTCTGAAGACGTTGATCAAAAGTTTTGATGTCAGACGCAAGCGAAATATACTGCTGCGCATCATCTTGTATCTGTTCAAGTAAGATCTTTACCTCGTCTGATTTCTCGCCATTTAAATCAATAAACGGCCCCCCCATGAGCTCTGGATTCTTCATCGCTTGTGCATGAATTTGTGGGGCTTGAATATAGGATTGCATGATTTTTATGTATCTATCAACTAAGGTCATAGCCGCTGTGGCCGGAGGGATCAAGTACGACCAAGCGTACCAATTCCATACTAATGGCTCTGCAATTACGTTAGGCTTTAGATATACCTTTGACATGATATCCTCTTTCTCTTTATACAATGCTTCTAGGTACAGATAACCATTTCACAACCCACGCTAGCAAATAAAATAAATATAAAAACTTGCTTTCTTGTTTGCTCAAAATTAATTAGCGCTCCCCGCGATTGTATTCAAAAGTTGCGCAACTGAATTAAGAGACTCTTTGAGCAGAAAAAAATGTCCACCCTCAAACATCTGACATTCAAAAGAGTTACTCGTATATCGTTTCCAGGCCTGTAGATCTTCCTCTAATACAAAAGAATCTTGAGATCCACCAATGACCGTGATAGGCATATTCAACGGTAAAGCTACTTTGGGTTTTAACTGTTCTAAAACCTTTAGATCTGCACGCATCAAGGGTAATACAAACGAGAGAACTTCTTCGTCTTGAAGGATTTTATCATTCAAACCACCATATTGGGTTAATACCTCGACCATCTCTTGATCCGTTAAATCAGATCGTAACACGTCTGACCTAGGACGATGAGGTGCTCGACGACCAGACACAATCAAATGCTTTGGTAAAGCTATCCCATTCAGACGCATCGCATGGACACACTCATAAGCGAGCCCGCCCCCCATACTGTGTCCTAAAAAGACTGCATTGGGAGCCATATTTGAGTGAAAAGCACTTATTAGATCATGAACAAGTACTTCTAAACTCTCTACAAAAGGTTCTTGAAACCGATTTTCTCTTCCAGGCAATTGGATCCCGAAAACATTTATGGCTGAATTCAGCCCTTTTATTAAGGGACGGAAAGAAGATGCACCGCCACCAGAGATATGAAAAATGTAGAGGGTGACCTTAGGAGTTGGACTGGATACCCTTAAAGGAAAGAAATATGGTGAAACACGCATGAAAAACTAACCCATATCATGAAAAATATTCGCATTGGTATACTTTGTGTGTTGAATTGAAAAGTTGGATTCAAACTCCCCTAACGATTTCGCTTCTTCATAGTACTCCTTTAAATTAGACAAATAATCTACCACACGATACAGTTCATCGAAACTCTCAATAATATAGTACCTGCGTTGCAAAAGATCTGCACGATAAGGGGAACGTATAACATCAACAAGATTGAACTGAGATCGAATGACCTTTGGGGAATGTAAGGCATATTCGCTCTCTTTTGGAGATGAAATTAAGGATGCCCCATAAATTTTCAACTCACCGTTTTCTCGAATGAGTCCAACTTCAATCGTATACCACAAGATGCGCTGTATCGCAGGCAGTAAAAATAAGGGTGACTTTAAGGCAAACACGCCTATCTGCTGGAGAAAATCTGCATAGCGCTGATTCAATAACATGGGAGCATGCCCAAAGATCTCATGGAAAATATCGGGATCCTTTGAAAATCGAGGAGACTTCCGAAGTTTAATCGTTGAGGGAAATATACGATGACTTAACAAATAAAAAAATTCATCATAATTAATTAACCCATTGACTTTAGAAATCATCCACCCAGTATGTTTCTTCAAAGTGGCTGAAACTTCCGACAATTGTGGAACATGGTTGTGTGGCAACTGAAGGCGATAAAGATATGTATGATAATCTTTATATACATGTCCTTTAAGCGCATGTACTTGAGTCTCATATAACTTATTAGACCATATAGTATCCTCAGAAGTGGTATACTTAACGCTACGATTAAGTGGGAACCAACTTTGAAGTAATTGAACCATGACAATTCACCAAGATTGATATGCTTAGAGTATCTAAAGTTACTTCAAACAAATAATAAAAATATGTTTATACTCAACAAAATTATTTCGATATCTATGGATTAAGCTTTCACACAGTGTGGGTCACCAGAGACTCACATTACATCACGATCTGGCAAAAATCCTCCCGCTTGCCGATTCCACATGCGCGCATACTGCCCCTGTTGAGCTAAAAGTGCTGAATGTGTTCCCATTTCGATGATACGACCATGATCTAAGACAATTAAACGATCCATCCCTAAT
>CAZMBF010000091.1:0-4786 GCA_964564365.1 uncultured Alphaproteobacteria bacterium | reverse complement strand
AGAAAAATGCAAGGATGGTGGTTGGACGGAGCTAATATGTATTGAGCTTATACAACTTGTACATTATTTTGAAGTCGAGTGAAAAGTATGATAAACTACGTCGATTAATCAATTTATATAAGGATGACGAGTATGAAAAAACAACTTTCCCTTCTTTTAGTTACGTCTGCGCTTTTAGTTGTTGGGTGCAGTAAGAAAGACAAAGTACAGGAAGAAACAAAACAGAACAACGAGCAACAAGTGGATGCGGTATTTAGCAAAGCTCAGATAGCGGCTATTGAAAAGATTGCCCATGAATACATTGTGAAAAACCCCAATGTATTAGCAGAATCAATTATGAACCTGCAAAAGCAGGTAGCTGATAAGCAACAAGAAAAAGTGGTAGAGCTTTTGAACCAAAACAAAGCGGCTTTAGATAAAACTGCGGGATTGCCATTTGTTGGGGCCGCAAGTGGAGACATCACTGTGATCATGTTTGGTGATTATATTGATCCAAAATCAAAAGCCATGTTCAAAATATATCAAAATGCGCTTTCTAAGGATCCAAAAGTTCGCGTTGTATTTCGATTCTTACCTGACACATCAATGTTAGCTCAAAAGGCAGCGCGGATTGCAACAGCGATGAATGAACAGGGGTTGTTTGATAAATTCCATGAAAAGGTGTTGTCTTCAACAGAAACTTTGACAGAAATGGCATTGTTAGAAATTGCAGCGAATGTTCCTGGTGTGAATCGTTCAAAGTTAGAGGCAGATATTGATTCGGCCAAAACAAAGCAAGCTCTTTTAGATAGCAGAGCTCTTGCAGAAAAATTAGGCATTGCACAAGCTCCTGGATATGTTATTGGTCAGTATTTGTTAAAGCAGCCAATTGGTCCTGAAGATTTAGAAGCAGTGATCAAATCTGTTCGTGAAAAGAAATAGAATCGAGTTACACCCATGACCGAGAAGAAATTTTCATTTGATATTGATCAATCGGCTATTCAATCGTTAGCTAGAGTTTTGCAAGATGCAGATTTAAGCGAAATTGAATACGAAGATCAGGGGCGCCGTGTGCGTTTGACGCGTCAGATTAGCCAAACAGTGATGATGGCGCCTGCTGCGACGCAGGTGATGACGCCAGCAACACGTGCTGCTTCCAGTCAAGAGTCAGCTGTAGAATCTAATCCAAAGCAACATCCTGGTGCATTAAAATCACCGATGGTGGGCACTTTATATATGTCTCCAGAGCCGGGTGCAGCTTCCTTTACAAAGGTTGGCAACCGAGTCAATCAAGGAGATACCGTCTTTATCATTGAAGCGATGAAAGTAATGAACCCCATCAAAGCGCATACAAGTGGTATTGTGAAAGAGATTTTCTTTCAAGACGCCAGCCCTGTTGAGTATGGTGATGTGTTAATGATTATCGAGTAAGCTGTATGATTAAGAAAATTCTTATTGCAAACCGCGGGGAAATTGCCCTGCGGATTTTGCGTGCTTGTCGCGAAATGGATATTAAAGTTGTGGCGGTGCATTCAACTGCAGATTCGTCGGCCAAGCATGTATTGCTTGCGGATGAAAGTGTGTGCATTGGCCCAGGCCCTGCAAAAGACAGTTACTTGAACATGCAGTCAATTTTAGCTGCGGCTGAAATTACCGGGGCGGATGCTATTCATCCGGGGTTTGGTTTCTTATCTGAAAATGCAAAGTTTGCGCAGATGGTTGAAGACCATGGCATGATTTTTATTGGCCCAAATCCTGAACATATTTTAATGATGGGCGATAAAGTTCAAGCGATTAAAGCCGCGATTGAGTTGGGTATTCCAACGGTACCAGGATCGGGTGGTGCGGTTGAGACCTTAGAGGATGCAAAGCGGTGGTGTGCCGAAATTGGCTGCCCCGTGTTAATTAAGGCGGCATCTGGTGGTGGTGGTAAAGGTATGAAAGTTATCAACACCCTGGATGAGGTGGAATCTCAATACCGGTTAGCAAAATCAGAAGCGTTGGCCAACTTTGGCGATGACAGGGTATATATGGAAAAATACCTGGGGCAACCTCGTCATATCGAAATTCAAGTTTTAGGTGATGGTAAGGGACATGCGATCCATTTAGGTGAACGTGATTGTTCAATTCAACGACGCCACCAAAAAGTATTGGAAGAAGCGCCATCACCCGTGATCACACCTGAACAACGTCATGAGTTGGGTGAGATTTGCGCGAATGCGATGCGAAAGATGCAATATCGTGGCCTTGGGACGATTGAGTTTTTGTACGAGAACGGAAACTTTTACTTCATTGAAATGAATACTCGTATTCAAGTGGAACACCCTGTGACAGAGTTGATAACGGGCATTGACTTGGTGCATGAACAGATTTCTGTAGCAGCGGGGCATCCCTTGACATTGCAACAGTCAGACATTACGTTTCATGGCCATGCGATTGAGTGCCGTATTAATGCAGAGGATGCAGAAACATTTATGCCAAGTCCGGGGACTGTAACACGCTTTCACTCGCCCGGTGGGCCAGGGATTCGTGTGGATAGTGCGTTATATGCTGGATATCAGATTCCGCCATATTATGATAGTATGGTGGCAAAGTTGATTGCCCACGGGAAAGATCGTGCCCAATGTTTGGGGCGCATGCGCCGTGCATTAAAAGAGTTTCACGTTGAAGGTGTGAAGACCAACATTCAATTGCATCAACGGTTAATGGAAAATGAAGATGTAATCAAGGGTGATTACACCATTCATTGGTTGGAAAAGAAGTTTTTGAAGTAATACACCCTACGGCGCCCTTCACCCCACAATGCCGCGTTGCGGCAAGCAGGGGTGAACCTGCGCCTTCTAATTATAGACAAAAAGCCCCTCCAGAACGGAGGGGTTATTTGTAGGGACTAAATTGGGTTTATGTAGCATTGATTGTTGTATGATACATAATCTTACTGATGCTTGTACGATTAAAGAAATCACCACTACTAGGGAATCCTGGAGCAGTACCACCTATACCAACACATAAGTTGATAATCACTGCTTTCAGTTGGCTTAACTCACTAAGGATATCTGAAGTCCACTGTGCTCCAAACGGATAAGATTGGTAATCAACGACTGCAGTTGTAGTTTTGATCAGGAGTGTGGAGATACGAGCCTTTAATCTAGCTGGCAGCTGAGCGATTGCATTCTCAATTGCCTGCAATACAGAAAGGCTGTTTACTTCCAGGTCAGATAAAGTTAAGTTCAACGCCACTGGGTGAGAGCCTGTATATACACCCCCATGAGCAGCATCTTCTAACAGATATCCGAAATAGCCTTTCCATTGAGCAACTGTACCGTTTGCGCCCAACCCTGTTGTAGAGCTATTAATCACAGCTAAGTCTGTTGGCCAGACAGATCCGTTAACCTCAGAAGATCCGACAGCATTGAAGGTGGATCCAGTACCGGATTTAATTCCAACATACGTTATTTCGTTGAAGATGATTGTAGATACTCCAACGTTAATGTTCAAGCCATTGGCTTCGCTGATGTTGAGGAAGATGTCTTTAACGGCTGTTCGATCGTTGCGAGCTTCAAGCGCTGTAAAGAACGCAGTCACATTAGCTTGAGTTGTCGGTTCATCCGCAAAGTACAAATCACGTGCAGATAAATCAATACTTTCAATGTTACCATTCGTAGCTTTTAAGTAGTTTAAATAGTAACCCCATGAATCAGCACTATCACGATCAACATAATCAAGATCTGTGACGATGGCTTGTTTTGTTGCGGTACCATTTAGAGTTAGATTCTCCAAGTTGATAGTTCTCTGGGTTCCATTATCAGTAGCAGTAGCGCCAGTCACATTCACAATCACAGATGCAAGCTTAGTAAACCCAGCATCAGCGTTTAATGTTCCGCTGAGTGCTAATGCACCAGCACCATGATCACCTGCAGCCAACTTAATCTTAACGGTAGCAATTTTAGCTTTCAGATCTGGATGTAATGCTTGAAGAGCGTTAAACAAAGCCGTTGCTTGGTAATCAGAAGATCCTGCTGCTAGTTCTAAGCCTGCTCCGGTTAGATCTAAGGTATATCCGGCACTAGCTGCTGTTAGCGTGCTGGTTAAGTACGCTAACCATTGGGGTGCTGATGATAACTCATCAACAACAGTGTTAGTATTGTCAACGATTGTTTTTGTGCCAGTTGTACTAATGTCTGAGTGATCAATTGTTACAAGTGGCATATATGACTAATAACCGTTTTGGGCCCCATTACGGTGAACAGTAATAGCGATGTCTGCGTATAAGTCTGTTACTGCGCTAGATCCTGTATATCCGATACGAGCAGATTCAGAACCAAAGTTGCCGGAGGCTAGTTTTAAGGTTAAGCTTGTTAATACGTTTTTGTTCGCATTTCCATTTGTTCCGCTTAGTGCATCTAACCCAGCAAAGAAGGCATTCAGATATGCTTGAGAAGTAAACTCATGTGTTGCAGACAGATCAATCGTTGTTGCACCTTCACCACCAAAAGTGCTGCTGAGTTTATGATTCAACCATCGTTGCCACACAGTTGCTGATGCATCAACTGTAGGTGCAGAGGTGATACGATATTCAATGACATTATCCGCAGTTAACTCTGTAGATCCATTAGATGCATAGAACTTTTGGTTATTTGCCGTTGATAACGTAGGGATACCAGTTGAATAGTCATTCATTATTAGAATAATTTCTAAGTTATCGTTATATGCTTTGTTATTACCATCTAAGTTACCTAGTGTATTGTTTGAAGCTGCAATTATAATAGTTGTAATATTTGGGCGATATGGGTCCAAAACTCCGCTA
>CAZMBF010000090.1:0-4797 GCA_964564365.1 uncultured Alphaproteobacteria bacterium | reverse complement strand
TAAGCAGTGTGAGGGCGTGATTCATGCATCCAGCGACCTGCAACCTCAAGATATTCAGCTTCTTAAAGATTTAGAACAAGCGTTGGTTGAGGTTCGTTCAGCCATCGAGGTTCAGGCCTTACATCGTGTGTGTGATGAGATCTGGAAGTGTATCTATGACGCAAATGCCTATGTTGATACAGAAAAACCATGGTCACTCTGCAAAGACAATCCAAAGCGCATGCAGGTGGTACTATACGTGTTATGTAACGTCATTAAGCGATTAGCACTGTTAACGTTTCCAATTCTGCCTAAGGCGTCCGAAATGATACTAAGGCAATTAAGTGAAGCTGGGTTCGATTATGATGGGTATGCAGTGTTAATTCCGGACCAACGACACATTGCTGAGCCAAGTCCTGTATTTCCACGTATTGTGGATGAGGTTTAACATGCAAAAACAACAGGTGAATGTCACTGAAACAAAACTGATGGGCATACAGGTGCGAACTCATTATCAAAATGAGTTAAATCCGTTAACGTCTCAAATAGGGCTGTGTGTTCAACGTTACTGGCAACAAGGAATTGCGAATATGATTCCCAATCGTGTGAATCCAGGGCGATTGTTCGCAGCGTATACGGAGTATGAATCTGATCAGGGCGGTGGGTATACCTATTTTCTTGGTGAAGAAGTAAGTGTCTTGGATGTTGTTCCTGAAGGTTTGTCCAGTTTAGCCATTCCGGCGGGACCTTATACTTGTTTTACGACAGATTCCGGGCCGTTGTCGCATGTTATTCTGGATGCGTGGTACAACATCTGGCAGATGACAATTGAAGACTTAGGTGGAAATCGTCGCTTTCATAGCGATTTTGAGATCTATGATGAGCGTGCCACCAACCCCATGGCAGCTGTGATAGACGTGTATGTAGGGCTTTCAAACATATAATGTCAGTTTTGTTCGAGCAAATAAATAGCTGGGGAGTGATTACTTTAAACAAGCCAGCTACACTCAATGCCTTAGATTTACAAATGGTGATGGCCATTCGAGGTTTTCTGCGACAGGCAGCGCTTGATAGCGCGGTAAACGGCATCTTCATACACAGTGCTGTTCCCAACATCTTTTGTGCGGGCGGTGATATTAAAGCGGTATATCAGTGGTATTTAAAGAATGATACCACCGCACTTTCAACGTATGTGGAGGAAGAGTACGGGTTGAATGCGGATATTAAGGCCTTTCCAAAGCCCGTTGTTGCTTTGATGAATGGGCTTACGTTAGGGGGTGGCGTGGGATTAAGTCGTTACGCATCCTACCGTATTGCAACGACAGAAACTTTGGTGGGGATGCCAGAGGTTAAAATAGCCTTTTTCCCAGATGTAGGGGCGGGCTATTTTCTCAATTTATTGAATCCTCAGCTGGCTAGGTTTTTAGGGTTAACGGGATGTTTATTGCGTGGCCAAGATTTGATCACGACAGGATATGCAACGCACCTAATTTTACCCGAAAACATAGCAACAACAACGCAAGATATATTGAAGGCTGATCCTCCTGATTTAGATAACCTGTTATCAAGTGGTCTTTCTATACCTTCTACGTTAACAGATTTAACTGAGATGATTAATTGCTTTAGGTTCCCAACGCTTGAAGAATGTTTAGAGCAATTGCGAGAATGTAGTCATCCATTAGCAGGTTCATTTTATGAAGATATCATTACATTTAGCCCGTATGCCCTTAAAGTCATTTGGGATTATTTGGATCGAACTAAAGGTTTAACGTATGATGAAGTGCTTGCAATAGACCTTGAGCTTGCTAAACATATGTTTCATCATTCGGACGTATTTGAAGGAATACGAACACGGCTGATTGATAAGCGCGACAAGCCACGATGGAAATACGCCTCGTTTGATGACGTTGTATTATAGTCTATTATTTTGAAATCAATTTAGCCGAATGGCTAGATCAAAAACTTCGTGTGTAAGGTCTGATAAGACTGAAAACATATACGGAAACAGAAAAATTAGGGTTACAAAAACAGCTAGAATCTTTGGGATAAAGGCTAAGCTTTGTTCCTGAATTTGGGTTACGGCCTGTAAAATTGAGATGATTAACCCCACCACCAATGCCGCAACCATAGGGGGGCTGCCGGCTTTGATCATAGCAAATACAGCTTTTCGCAATAATTCAGTAAGAGAAACAATATCCATAAAACACCTATATTGTCTAACGATACGACATCATTTGTTAATAAAGTCTAAATGAATATTGGTTGTAAGGGGGTATTTCCCCCAATTCGTAGATTATTAACTATGTCGTGATAGATTAAAGGGAGTGGTAAGACTCACCAGTACTTGGGCTGGTGCATAATACTGATGGTAGTAATAGTAACGTTCATTACGATCATTCTTACACCAATTTGTTTTCAGCCGAAAGCTGAATTTAAATGCTATTCACCAGAGGTTCTGTTTATAAGCCTCGGTAGCTAAAGTATTATGTCGTGGTGGCGGCGGGGTGGGCATCCAAGCATTCCGGGGTTGCAGGTGGGCCCCTCACGCGACTCAGTAGGTCTGAATTTCCCTTTCTTACGCTCAACTTGTACAATTTGTTGATTCCTTTTGAACAATTTTGTTTTTTCATATAAAATTGGACACATAACTTTTTTGAGCACTTCTAATGGATGAAACAGTCTTTATTCAATTTATTACACGCTATCTAGATCAATTGTCTGAAAAAATTGAAGATGCATACTGGGCCGTTGCCGAGTGTGAGCTAAGTGAGGGTGTTTTAAAAATCCAAACAGAGGGGCGTGGGATATTTATTATTAATCGCAATATTCCGCGTCAAGAGTTGTGGTTGTCGTCGCCGTTTAGTGGGGGGGGCCATTTTGTATACGTTGAAGGGCAATGGTTAAATACACGTAATAAGGAACCATTTGAACCTTTGTTATTTAATGAATTAGATCAGTTAGTACAATGAGTTTTAATTTTTTTAAGCGGTTTGATATCACCCATGTGCCTGAAAAGACAAAAGTAAAGCTAAGCTCTTTTTCTTTTCTAAAAGGGTATTTTAAAGTGTATCCATCATTCGTGATTTTGGGTCTTTTTGCGATTGCAACTATATCCGGAACCACATTAATTATGGGGTTCGGGATTAAATCCGTCGTGAATGATGGTTTTAAGGACAATTATACAAAAATCTTGGCGTTTTTGGGGGTTTTGGTGCTTTTCTTAGGTGGGGCAACCTACTTTCGATTTTTAATAATGTCGTATCTAGGTGAAAAGGTTGTTGCTGACATTCGTCGTAAAATGTATCAGCATGTGCTGACGTTGGATCCGGCCTTTTTTGAGCGGGTTTCAGTGGGAGAGATTTTGTCGAGAATCACGGTAGACACAACGTTTATTCAACACTTAATCAGCACCACATTCCCTATAGCCTTGCGTAACATGATGATGGCAGCAGGTGGTTGTGTAATGCTGTATATGACAAGTCCTGACCTTACATATTTAATGATTATATTGATTCCATTAATTTTGACGGTGTTACATACGTTTGGAAAGCGTATTCGCAAATATTCTACAAACACACAGGCTTTAGTAGGGCAGGTGAACGAATATTTAGAAGAAACTCTAAATGCCGTACGCACAATTCAGGCATTCTGTCATGAAGAGTTTGATCGTCGTACCTTTAACAATCGTATGGAGGCAAGTGTTCAGGGTGCCTACGAGCGCATTAAAGCACGTGCGGTTTTAAGCACGGTCATTGTCTTTTTTGTGTTTGGTGGATTAACCACTGTCATCTGGATTGGTGGATATATGGTTGAACATGATATGTTAAGCTTAGGAGAATTAACCTCTTTTCTATTCTTTGGTTTAACGGTTGCAGGCTCTGTGAACAACTTTATTGAAGTGATTAGTGATTTTCAAAAAGCTGCTGGTGCATGTGATCGTATCCAAGACCTTTTACAAATGCGACCCGCTGTTGAAATTGCTGCAGCGCCACTTCAGCTACCAAAGCCCGGCAGAGGCGAAATTCAGTTTGAAAAGATTCAATTTGCCTATGCAAATATGACTGATTCACAGGCTTTGATTGATTTTAATCTACTCGTACACCCAGGAGAAAAGGTTGCTTTAGTAGGTCCATCAGGATCTGGGAAAACCACGGTATTTCACTTGCTGTTGCGCTTTTATGATCCTTCACGGGGTCATGTTTTATTAGATGGGGTTGATCTGCGCGATTTGGATTTAAAAGAGCTTAGAGATCAAATAGGGTTTGTAGCTCAAGATCCAATAGTGTTTAGTGGAACTGTATATGATAATATTCGATATGGTCGTCCTGATGCGACCTTTGAACAAATCCAAGAGGCAGCAGAAGCTGCAATGGTGACCGAGTTCATGGAGCGCTTACCTAAGGGGTTTTATACCCACATCGGAAAAAAAGGAGTTTCGTTATCGACAGGTCAAAAGCAGCGTATCGCAATTGCCCGTGCTATCTTAAAAAACCCCCGTATTTTGCTTTTAGATGAGGCTACAAGTGCGTTGGATGCTCAGAATGAACAATACGTCCAACAAGCCTTGAATCGTTTGATGGTTGATCGTACAACGCTTATGATTGCACACCGTCTTTCAACAATCTTGCAGGCGGATCAAATTGTGGTCATTAATAATGGTCGCATCGAGGCGGTAGGCAAGCACAAAGAGTTGCTGGCGCAAAAAGGGTTATACAATCGTTTAGCTACACTACAATTTATTCATAGAGATACTTGACATTTAAGTAACTAATGGTATGGACCAGCTTTAAGAAGAGCGTTAGATGAAGTAATCTAATG
>CAZMBF010000089.1:1153-4889 GCA_964564365.1 uncultured Alphaproteobacteria bacterium | reverse complement strand
ATATATGACACAATCTATCAATCCCGGTAAGATGGGGTTCTTTTGACGGTTACGTATAAAAGAGCTTTTATAATGGCATCTTTCTCTAAGGTATATCGACCAAAGTTTCTATTAGCGCGCACATAATTTTCAGGATTAGCCGCAAGATCCTGCTTCAATTTCCCATATCGATCTGCAGCTTAAATAGTCCCGAAAACATAGGTTGAGCCCGATAAAACCGTGATCCTTTTCCACTACATGCAAGTTTACCCTTAAGCCCTCTTCTCGCTTAGAATAAAAGTATCGAAGGGGAACGTTTAACTCGCCTTTAAATACATACCCCGCATGAATCAGTCGCTTGCTGTCGTTCAAATCAGAGACTATGCACAAAACCATCTATGATATCCTTTGCACACAACCCAGGTATCGATGTGCTCAACAGATATGCAAGCCATACCCAACGCAGACTTAATTTCTTTAGCCGCCAGCTCAAACATTGCGGGCCACGATGCGCTATAAGGAACAAGCTGAACCTCTTTAATCTGTGACATTATCCATCTCCACAGCGCATAATTAGCGCATCGTTAAACGTTCCATCCAGTCTTTCATAATAGGCTTTGCGTTTGCCCACAACCTGAAACCCATGTTTTTCGTATAGCTTTTGAGCAGCAACATTGCTCACATCTACCTCAAGGAAAAAGTTAACAACGTTTCGACGACGGCAGTCTTCCAACATCCTGGAAACTAAAAGGCTGCCAATACCTTGCTTCTGATATGTTGGATGAACGGCACACATCAACACTTCCCCCTCATCTAGAACTACCGACACAACACAAAAACCAACAAGCGTGTTATTAGAAAAGGCTCCCAAAGCCACGCTAGTGTCAGAGTTGAAAACAGAGTTAATCTCTGTCCACGGCAGATCAAATAGCTCGTTTAAAATAGCCAGACATTCATCCGCATATTCAATCTTAATTGATTGAAGACTAAGCATGTTTCTTAGATTGAGCAATATTAGCTGATCGCACATATATTGGCTGCAGGTCATTGCTTGCGGCATAGTTTGTTGATCTTAATACACCCGCTAATAGAACGGGTGTCACGAGCACAGAGTTCGAACCAACTAGGGCTGCAGACGATGGATGCGTAACAATCGCGCCACGATCACTTAACTCTAACAGAGTTTCTATCGAAATTGATTTTGGGTCATCCAGTATCTTCAATACGCCATTCACATGTTCAAATGCTTGATGATACACCTCGCCACATTTTGTGTCTAACACAGCATGCAGCTGCACGGGATGTTCCAAATCGCCTTGGGGCACAGACATCCCCAACGCAGACAATGTACTCACCGTAACAACAGGGATATTCAGCGCAGCTCTTAACCCCGCAGCCGTTGCAAGCCCCACACGAATACCCGTGAAAGATCCAGGACCGCACGTGGTGACAATTTGTGTCAGTTCATCAAACTTAACTTTAGCCCGCTGAAGCAGCGATTGAATTGAAGGCACCAGGAATTCGGTGTGCGCATAGGGCTCTGGATTCACAAGCTCATCAAGTAACGATCCGTCCGTCCGAAAAACGCCAATTGAAAATCCCTCGACCGAGGTATCAAACACTAAGATCATGACTTTTGACTAAGTAATGGCCCCAGCGGCTCTCCGCCACACATGTGCATATGAAAGTGGGGAACCTCTTGCCCAGAATGGGGGCCATGATTCGTTAACAGTCGATATCCTGTCTGATCTAACCCAAATGAAGCCGCAACTTTTCCAACCATGCGGGCAAATGAGATAATCTCTTCAACAGACGCCTTTTGAGAGAAGTCTTGAAATGAGATATATGCCTGCTTTGGGATGATCAAAATGTGATGTTTCGCTTTGGGGAACGCATCATGGAACACCAAAGTGTGCTCATCCTCATCTATTTTCTTAGCGGAGATTTCCCCACGTAAAATCCTAGCAAATATATTGTTATCGTTGTATTCGTTATACATTTTAAGTTCTGTCTTCTAAAATCGCATCCAAATCTGCTTGCTCACACAAACCCAAAGCGGCCGGATTCTGCGGCTTTAAAGTATTGTAATTCTTATACGATTTATTTCGAATTGCTTCAACCGTACTTTTGGTGGTGTGTAACAATTTTGAAATAACATTGTTTGTGACTTGTGGGTGCTGTTTTACCAACCACAAAACACCGTTGGGTCTTTCTTGCTTGATTGTCTTAGCCAAAGCCTTATCATGCTTTTCTTGCAATTGATCGACCGTGCTTTGCATAATGCGCAATCGCGCATTTGGATCTTGCTCGCACCTAGATATTTCTTCTTTTGTAATCTGATTATTTGCAATAGGATCAAAAGGACTAATTGACCCAATTGAATCATCGGCCATTGCTTGCACCTCTAGCATATGCAAACCACAAAATTCGGCAATTTGCTCAAATGTTAGGGTTGTATGGTCAATTAACCACATAGCTGTGGATTTAGACATAAGTGGTTTCATTGTTTTGTTCCCTTATAACTTCATTAATAGTGTATTCTTTATTTAAGCTGGAATCAATCGATCAATTATTGTAGATATAAGGGATTAGTATTTACGACCATGATTAAAAGGAACGCTTATGCATCCAAATCCAAGCTCTCTTTTCCCAATTTCTGGCGTTGAACGCACCTGCTTTCTAAAAAACATTATCAAGAATCCCAATATTCACGTAGGCGATTATACGTATTATGATGACCCTGAAGACATTCACAACTTTGAAAAGAACGTATTGTATCATTTTGATTATATTGGGGATCAACTGATTATCGGCAAGTTCTGCCAAATAGCCGCAGGATCACGATTCATTATGAATGGTGGAAATCATAATTTAAATGGATACTCTTCATTTCCGTTTATCATCTTTCAGTCCCACTGGCCGCAGGTTCCATTTGTTCCAAACTCAAAAGGAAACACCGTAACTATAATGCCGGGCGTTAAGATCGGCGACGGAGCCATAATTGCAACGAACGCTGTCGTCACAAAAGATGTAGAACCCTATTCTATTGTTGGCGGAAATCCTGCTCAACTTATTCGAAAGCGCCTTGACGACAAAACGATTAGCTTTTTACTGGAGCTTAAGTGGTGGGATTGGCCTATAGAGAAGATCGCAGAGAATGTTACCTACATCATGACCGCTGACTTCGACGCTCTGTCTAAGCTGGCCTAGTTATGCTGCCCTGCTTTACGGAAAAATATCACTTTGTGCGGCATGTAACGGCACCACAAATAGAGATCTTGGGAACTGCTGTATTTGAAGCAGAAACTCCTTTTATATCGCGCTACTTCGAACACGGATACTATTGGTTAAATGGAGAAAAGCACGAGTGTTATCAGACCAGATATTTTGTTTCAAGTGAAAATCACCTACACATCCAAAAGCAGAACAGGTCGCCACTACACACATTTATGCTTCCAAAGAGTTTATCACAATATCCAATGATTTTACAACACACGCACCTTTGCAATCGTGATCAATACACCATATCTTTAAAGATTGAATCTCCGGATAAATTTGAAACTTACTATGAAATCAGCGGGCCACTCAAGAAGAATACTATTAAAACCTTATACGCCCGAGGCTCTATTCAAAATATAAGTCTATAAACCTTTTATAAATCCTAGCCAGCACTTCCAGGTCTTTCAGGGGAACACGCTCGTCTATCTTATGGGCCAAGTTGTTTAAAAGACCAAACTCAACAACAGGAGCGATCTCT
>CAZMBF010000089.1:0-1143 GCA_964564365.1 uncultured Alphaproteobacteria bacterium | reverse complement strand
CTCTTTTATAAATCTAGCATCTGAAGTCCCTCCGCTTGTAGAGTATTCTGGAACAAGACCCGATTCTTGATGAATTGCCTCAGATAACTTTTTCATCGCCGGATGTATTGGCGTTAAAAAAGGGTCAGACCCCGGCGTAAAATGCAGCTCATAAGGCAGATTAACGCTGTCTAGAACGCTATGCAAATAGGCCGCCAAGGTTTGTTGTGTAAAGTTTGGACTAAACCTTACATTAAGCTTTGCTTTTATTGTATGTGGAATAACATTTGTCGTGGTATTCCCAACATCGACAGAGGTTATTTCTAAGTTAGAGGGCGGAAAGTTTTCATACCCATCATCTAGTTTTGTTTCGTCTAAAATATTTAACAGTTTAAGCATTTTTGGGATTGGATTATCTGCTTTGTGCGGGTAAGCAACATGCCCCTGCGCTCCTGTCACAGTAAGCTCGCCACTTAAAGATCCTCTGCGACCAATTTTCAAAACATCCCCCAACTGTTGCTCGCTTGTGGGTTCTCCCACAATACAAAAATCGATAATCTCATTGCGATTCTTCAACCACTCGACGACTTTTTGAGTGCCGTGGGTGGCCTTTCCTTCTTCATCCCCTGTAATTAAAAAGCTTATTGAGCCTTTTTGATTGTGTTTGTTTGCAACTGCTGAAATAAAAGCCGCAATCGCCCCTTTCATATCAACCGCGCCGCGCCCCCAAATCGCACCATCGCAAACGCAGCCGCTAAAAGGAGAATAAGACCACGACAGCTCGTCCCCGGATGGAACAACATCCACATGCCCTGCAAAACATAGATTGGGGGACTCAGAACCACGTCGAGCGTATAAATTATGTATGACGGTGTTTTCTTCGTCCACAAATGGAATCAAATGGCACGTAAACCCCAGAGCATCTAGGGTGCTGGCCAGAAAATGTATAATACCATCATCGCGAGGTGTAATTGATTGAAATCGAATAAGTTTCTGACACTTATCAATCAAATCTCTCATGTGTTTTGTCTCCTTTTTAAGTCATGAATTTGCATTTTGGGAAGGTCTAGCCTTATTGTACTCATAGTTAAAGCCAGGTCAACAGTATTATTGTACTTGTCCAAGTTCAATACATATGAGACGACTAGGCAGCCACCGGATGGT
>CAZMBF010000088.1:0-4916 GCA_964564365.1 uncultured Alphaproteobacteria bacterium | reverse complement strand
GACCAACATGCTGTATGATTTCGGGAAGCGTATAAAATTCTTTGTTCAAAAGCTTTCGAATTTCATTAAAGACCTGATCCACAAAGTTTAAAATCGTGAACCCTCTTTGTATCTTAGACGCAAATTGATCAAAATGCGATACGCATCCAAAATAAAAGTCAGAAGTAGTTCCCATTTCAAGGCTCTCGGCAGTATAACTCTTTTGCCAAATATCCATTCGAAAAAAAGGCATTGCAATTAAATCATATCGTTGAGCCGCCATTAAAAGATCTTTCAAATCTCCTAGAAATCCTTTTTGATTCGAATCTAAGCCAAGCTTAAGATAATTCCGAAACACCGGCAATGTCCCAACATATCGAAACCCACCTGGTGCAGGTGTATTCAAAGAACGATGAACTTCATACGGATAAAATGTATGAAACACCTCCCCTTGCAGAACTTTCATTACATGTTCATCAGAAAGAGACTTTAAATACGTCAACAGCTTATTTAAGAAGTCCTTGTTCTTAAGCGCCTTAATTTGCTTAGCCCCAAGATCATTCAGGTGATAAAACACTTTATCTAACCAGTCTGACGTAATAGGCTCTTTCGAGTGCGTAGTAAGTTCCTTTAACAGGTCCAAAACAACCATATATTCTGACCACCCCACCTTTGCCTCATAGGGAACAACAACATACCCACCCGGCGCTAACTTTGCATCAATATACTCATACAGGGGCATTCGTTCTTGTTCGGTTGCAAATGACAACCTATGCCCCAAGTTCAAATAGTGAACACTGTTATCAGGCACGTCCTGCAAATGCAATAGATTCTTTTGATGGAGCTTTTGACTTACATTTACAACGTAAAATGTCGAAGATGGATAAGCTTTGGCTAAAAGTGAGGTCGTATATGCATCCTCCGACATGTCAACATATACAAAGCCAGAGGTGTGCTTAACATAGTGCCCAGAAACCAAGGCATCAACCCATGATATCGCATCAACCCCTTGCTGAAGATTAAAGTGCCGCCCCAATTTAGGCAACGTGATTGTTTCGTTTTTCTTAACCGCACCAAACATTATATTATGTCTTTTTATTATCTTTTATAAAATTACCGTCAAATTTTAAAAAAAGCACGTGATTTTCTGAAAAAAGTTTTTATAATAGAAGTGTTTTAATTTACTTAGAAAGAGGCCCACATTATGAATCGAGTTTGGTTGCTAATTATTATTATTGTTGCAGCAGTATTATACTTTATCTTTAACAAGCAAAACGTTAAAGACGAAGTCAAAGAAATCGAACAAAAAGCTGAAACAGTCATTAATGAAGTTAAAGAAGAAGTAAAAGAAACCGAGCACAAAGCTGAGACGGTAATCAATGAAGTTAAAGAAGAAGTAAAAGAAGCTGAGAAAAAAGCTGAACATGTTGTTGATGAAGCTAAAAAAGAAGCTGAAAAAGTTGTTAATGAAGTCAAAGACGAAGTTAAAAAACTTGAGCACGAGACCGAGAAAAAGCAATAGTCTCGCCTCATTATTGTTTCCCCTAATTTGACGGTGTTATTCGCCGTCAAATTAGGTGCGTTACAGAAATGTCTTAATCATTAAAGTTAGTAAACAGTTCAATCTAAAGACAATCAACCATTGAAACACGTAACTATTTATACAGACGGCGCATGTAAAAACAATCCTGGCGGCCCCGGCGGATGGGGTGCCATTCTTATGTATGAAACCTCTAAAAAAGAAATCTCTGGCGCTGAAAAAAGCACAACCAACAACCGCATGGAGTTAATGGCCGTTATACAATCACTGTCTTTGTTAACAGAAAAGTGTAGGGTTGATTTGTATACCGATAGCAAATATGTTAAAGACGGCAGCTCCACATGGATGAAAAATTGGATCAAAAACAACTGGACAACTGCCGATAGAAAACCCGTAAAAAACCAAGATTTGTGGATGGCGCTTCACACGCTATTACAAAAACATGATGTTACCCTCCATTGGGTTCGCGGTCATGCCGGAGACCCCATGAATGAACGCGCCGATAAATTAGCCACCAAAGCCATTACACAGCAGCTATTTAATTAAGAGATCCTCATGATGCATAAACCATTAATCGTTGTTGTTGCCATCGCCCTCATCAACGAAACCAATCAAGTTTTATATGCTCAACGTCCAAAAGGTAAAACCCTAGAAGGATTTTGGGAGTTCCCAGGTGGAAAGCTTGAACCTGGCGAAACTGCTGAAAAAGCCCTGCAGCGCGAACTTATGGAAGAACTGAACCTACACGTAGAACTTACAGATCTAATTCCCTTGACATTCGCAAGTCACGAATATGATACCTTCATTATGATTATGCCCCTATTTATCTGCCATAAATGGTCGGGAAATATCCACCCCAACGAAGGACAAGCCTATGCTTGGGTTGATTTAGATCAGCTAAAATCATACCCAATGCCGCCGGCTGATGAACCTTTGCTAGAACCCATCCTTAAGTTTATTAAGTCTGCTATCCAGAACAATTAGACACGCCCCCGATAGCTCTAGCGCTCTTTCACCCTTAAGGGTAGGAAAACAGCAGTGAAGCCCAACGGGCTTCATCCCCAGGTTGGGCGGGCTATGAAACGTCTCCCGAGCAACGCGAAGGAGTCTATATAAATTCCCACTCAAATCAAAGTAAGCGTGCGCTGCTATAGCTCTGTACTCATAGATCTTTTTACCTTGGGACACAGCGTTAAGAAGTTCTTGGTGGTTTGGTTGATAACCTCATTTAAAGGCATATCTCTAAGCTCTGCTATTTTTTCAGCTACATGCACGACATACGCTGGGTGATTGGGTTTGCCTCGATAAGGAATTGGCGCCAAATACGGAGAATCCGTTTCAATCAGCATCCGATCAAGCGGCAACCACCTAACGATATCTTGCAACTGTGTTGCGGTTTTAAAGGTCACTATCCCAGAGATAGAGATATAAAACCCTAAATCAAGGCACGCCTTTGCCATTTCGGGGCTGCCTGTAAAGCAATGGATAATGCCTGTGGCTCCCAACGCAGCATCAGATTGTAAGTATTTTACTGTGTCTTCATCAGCATCTCGCGAATGAATAACCAAAGGAAGGCCTGATTCTTTAGCTGCAGCAATATGGGCTAAAAAGCTTTTCTGCTGCGTTGCCAAGTCACTATGTTGATAATAATAGTCTAACCCCGTCTCCCCAATACTAATCACCTTGTCGGTAACTTCTGCAAGCAGTGATTGGGTAATGTCAGATTGCGACATGTGCTCAACTTCCAACGATTCGTTAGGATGCACCCCAATAGAGCAATACACATGATCAAACTGGTTAGCAATTCCTTTGATCATTGAACTTTCATCCAAACGCGTTGAAATCGTATGCAACAGCCTTACATTCGCATTCCACGCCTGTTTAATGATGTCATTTAAATCATTATCTTTCTGTAAATAGTCAAGATGGCAATGTGTATCGATATACATGCGGTTAACTTTCAGTTTCAAACTGCCTGCGCGCAGACAACGCCGTCATCAGCGTTCCCGTATCTAAATAATCTAACTCTCCACCCAATGGAACTCCATGAGCAATCGAAGTTATCTTTAACCTTGGCTGTGCCAGTTCTGCAGCAAGAAAGTGGTTTGTGGTTTGACCCTCTAACGTTACATTTAATGCTAACGTTACCTCCGTGACAGAATGTGCGTTTATACGATGCTTTAAATAAGGGATTTTCAACTCATCAGGCCCCACCCCATCCATAGCCGACAGGGTTCCACCCAGAACATGATAAATACCCTGAAAAGCCCCCGAACGCTCTAATGCCCACAAATCTGCAACGTGCTCAACCACACACACATGCGCCGTGTTACGCTTTGGATTGCTGCAAATACTGCATGGGTTTTGAGAGTCTAAGTTCCCGCATTCTTTACATTCCGATACATGCTCTGCGGTATGCGTTAATAGATCTATTAAGGGTAACAGCTTTTGTTGTTTGTGTTTCAATAAATATAGCACAGACCGCCTGGCCGAGCGCGGCCCCAAACCAGGCATCTTTGAGAAAAACTTAATTAGTTTTTCGATATCTGCACCACTCATTTTATAGCCTTAGAAAGGTAACATACCAGCTGGCAGACCCAACCCACCCGCGATTTTTTCCATTTCAGAGGCCGTCTTTGCATCAATTTTGCGCTTTGCATCATTAAAGGCCGCCACAACTAAATCTTCTAACATTTCTTTATCATTGGGCGTTAACAAATCAGGTGATATTATCACTTTTTTAACTTCACTTTTACCTGTCATCGTCACCGTTACCATGCCGGCACCGGCACTACCTTCTTCCGTAACATGCTCAAGGCTAGCTTGCATTTCTTGCATTTTCTTTTGCATGTTTTGAGCTTTTTTCATCATTTCGGCAATATTCATGGTATGTCCTTATGTTTAAACGTAGAATGCCTTTAAATTAGCTGAATATGAAGATCTGTTCAAGTGAAACGTCAGGAAATTAAAAGAAATTGCCGCCTGTGCTTTTTTAGAACTCTGAGCTGATACTCAGATAAACCGCGGCAACAGAGCGCATGCGATGGCCTGCTGGGTGGGCGGGTCCCTTGAGTATCATGCGAGCGTTGGGAGCATGCCTATTTCGCCTAAAACTAGCTGGCTTTGCACATTTTAAGCTTTGACATCTTTTAATTTTTAAGTATCATTCATGCACTTACTTATATATTACGAGTTATTAAATGCAACGTTTATCGTCACCCAAGCTAGCTTGGTTTTCTTTATCTTTATTCTATATGTACCAGTATGTTCTGCGCGTATTTCCAAGTGTAGCAGAACAAGAGTTACGGGTCGATTTACTCCTTAGTGCCGTTGACTTTTCTACGTTAGGGGCAATGTACTTATATGCCTACGGCGGCTTGCAAGTACCTTTGGGTGC
>CAZMBF010000087.1:0-5023 GCA_964564365.1 uncultured Alphaproteobacteria bacterium | reverse complement strand
CACATAACACAGAATTATGTCGCAGAGCATAGGATGATAGGGTATACAGTTGTCTGTGCAGTGATTTGATCTGCATAAAAACCTCCTTCGGTTGTGTTTGTTTTACGCTCCCATCCTGGAGGCTTTTTTGTTACATTTCAAGAAGGTAATACAGGGGAATCCCCCTGTATTACCTTCTGCCTAAACGTCTCATCTCTATCTGAACTTGGACACGCTCCCGATGGTCGCGTGACATTGATTAGCACGCCCGCCCTGCAGGCAACCGGAGCCCAGCGGGCTTCATCCAGGTTGGGGGGGGCAGGTGTATTCATCTACATTTGGATCTGCTAAGTTGTTGCACGCAGTGTGGCCAAAGCAGAAATTAACTAGTTCATTCGGTAAGGTGTTGTTTCCTGTAAAACTGAACCTGACACACATATTCCAACTTACGCTGACGTACCTGTCTTGCCTGTGTTAGATGATAGTTGGTTTGGGATTATGGGAACAGGGGTAAAGAAATAGAAATAAGCTGCATAATATGTTTGATTGAATAGATAATCATGGTGTATATCATATATGATTGGTTAAATAAGGTATAGGTATATTATCCCATGAGCGAAAAAGATTTTATTCACGAAGTTAACGAAGACGTTAGAGTTGATAAATTACTAAAGATTTGGCGTCAGTATTCTAAATATTTCTATGCCTTTGTGGTTGCAGTGTTAGTGACAGTTGCGGGTAATAGCTTATTCAAGACCTATCGCTTAAACCAAAGTATGGATCTTTCGAATCAATACACTGCCGCATTAGAGCTATTATTGAATCGTAAATACGACGAGGGATTAAGAGCATTAGAAGAGATTGAACAGTCTGCAACTTCACGTACCGTTGGTTATGCTGTAATGGCAAAGCTTCAACGTGCATCTTTTCTTTTAACTCAACAAAAAGAAGGGGACAAGCCATCAGAAGATGCAGTTAAGCTTTATTGGGAAATTTCCAGTAACACTGAATTTCCAACGGCTTACCGTAATATCGGCACCTATTTGTGCGCCTTCCATTCTTTAGGAAAAACTTATGAATCGATCCCAAGGGATGAGATCTTAAAGCGCTTAGAAGCCATGACAGAAAAGAACAGCTCTAGTCGTTTGATCGCATTAGAACTTTTGGCACACTATAAGAAAATCGATGGAAAAATTGAAGAAGCACGTAAGTCGTGTCAGACTGTGATTGAGGATACGAATAACCCAGAAACTGCGATTGTAGAACGTTGTCGCGCCTTAATCTCTACATTGCCCGAGGTTGTTGCAGCACCCCTTGTTGAGCAAGCAACTGATAAAACAGAGAATGATACTAAAAAACAATAAACCATCTGAGGAAAAAGCGGAATGAACTATAAAAAACTATTAACACTAATTTCTCTTTCCACACTGGCATCATCTTGTTCTGACAAGGTTGTTCTTGAAGGTGAGCGGAAAGAGCTGATTTTACACTCCAAGACAATGGTCGTTGATGCATCTATTCAAAATGAAGCCGTTGTTGTAGGGGCTCCGGTTACGACCAACAGCTGGGAAATGCAAGGGTATAACTCAAGCTATACACTTCCTAATTTAAAGTTTAGTGGTCAATTCAAACAAGTAACCTCATTTAATGGGGGAAGTGGAAGCAGCCAAGCTAAGGTTCTGTTATATTCACCATTAATTCAAAATGATCTCTTGTATGCCGTTGACCCGAATGGTCGCTTAAAGTGTTATGATATCACCACAGGTTCATTACTTTGGGAAAAAGAATACGTTTCAGATAAACAACAAAAGGATTCCATGTCTGTAACAGGAATGACAATTTATGGAAATGTTGGATACTTAAGCCTATCCACAAATCAAGGAATTGCCGTAAAGTTAGACAGTAAGGGTGATGTTATCTGGCAACAGCAATTATCTGACATTGCGCGAATTGCTCCGCGTGTGCATGATTCAACCGTTTTTTACTCTAATATTGATAACGTGCTAGAAGCTAGAGATGCAAAAACAGGTAAAGTAAAGTGGACATATCAAAGCGTTCAAGAAGAAGCGATGCTATTAGGTGGGGCTAATGTTACAGCAACATCTTCACACATTATTGCCCCCTTTGGGTCCGGAGAAGTTGTCGCATTAAATAATGATGGTATGATGGTATGGAATGACCAAATTTCAAGTGCTACACCTGGAAACATCATCAATAACATCCAACATGTTTATGCGCCTGTAGCTGTGGATAAACACCTTATATTTGCAGCATCACATTCTGGTAGCTTGGTCTGTTATAATGTAAGTTCCGGTCGCAGAATTTGGGAACAACCTATTCTTACATTAAAAACACCCGTTCTTACAGAATCACATATGTTTGTGATTGATAATCAACAAAAACTGATGTGTTTGAAAAAGAATTCTGGGCAATTAAAGTGGGTAAAACAATTAAAGCTTTCAGAAGATGATTTCAAAGTATCTGAGGCTCCCATTTACTGGTATGGCCCATTGCTATTGTCGAATCAACTAACCGTGTTTGGAAGTAATGGTACTGTGTTGATGATGGATCCCAATACTGGGGAAACAAAGCAAACAGTTACATTAAACCATCAAATTGCGATGGCTCCAATTGTAGTAAAAGGCAGATGTTACATTGTAACGCCTGCAAACGATATTGAAGTGTATGAATAACTCATTATGATAAAAGTCGCATTTGTAGGGCGACCCAACGTTGGAAAATCGTCGTTGTTCAATCGTTTAACACGAAAGAAAACGGCGATTATTCATGATCTTCCTGGGGTAACTCGGGATCGACGTTATGGGGATGCCGATTTATTTGATTTAAAATTCCAAATTATTGATACAGCAGGCACTGAGCTTCAACATAATAAAGCGACAGAGCTGCAACAGCTTATGGAGGTTCAGACCTTTAAGGCTGCTGATGAAGCGGATATTATATTTTTTATGTTTGATGCCCGTGAAGGTGTAACGCCGATTGATGAAGATCTTGCTGCGCGGTTACGTTCGTATCAAAAACCCGTCATTTTGGTTGGGAACAAAGCAGAAGGGGTGCGTTTTCAACATGATTACACCTCCTTTAAGTTAGGGCTGGGTGATCCGGTCTACATTTCTGCTGTTCATGGCGAGGGAATGATCGATCTGTTCACAGCAATGATGGAATGCATCAAAACGCATCATTTATCGATGGACGAGGAAGAAAAGGAAGTTGATCCTGATTCTAAAGAGATCGAACTTGCTATTATTGGACGTCCAAATGTAGGTAAGTCAACGTTGGTGAATGCCTTGTTGAAAGAAGAACGTCAACTGACCGGCCCAATGGCTGGGTTAACACGAGATTCTATTCACATTGATTGGCACTATAAAGATTACCACATTAAGCTTGTGGATACCGCAGGTCAGCGCCGACGTTCAAACGTTAATGACCCCATCGAAAAGCTTGCTGTAACAGATGCACTGCGTTCGGTACAATACTGTAACGTTGCTGCGTTGGTACTGGATGCTTCATGTCCATTGGAAAAACAAGACTTAACCATTGCGCGTCATGTGGCAGATGAGGGACGGGCATTAGTGATTATCCTGAACAAATGGGATATCGCAAAAGATCCAAAAGCAATCTTGGCCGAAGTTCACCATGAGCTGGAACACCATTTTGCTCAGGTCAAACACGTACCTGTAATTACAACATCTGCCCTTGAAGGTACAGGGTTAAATAAGTTCATGGATGCAGTATTAGAGGTATACCGACTTTGGAACGTACGTTTAACAACGGGTCAGTTGAACCAATGGTTGCGTTATACGGTTGACCAGCATGCTCCACCTTTGGTGAATGGGCGACGTATAAAGTTGAAGTATGCAACGCAGATAAAGACGCGTCCACCGACCTTTCATTTGTTTTCGAACCTTCCCAAAGAAATACCCGAAGACTACCGTCGGTACCTGATGAATTCATTGCGTGAATCGTTTGATTTGCCCTCGATTCCATTACGTTTTGTATTCCGTGGGGGCGATAATAACCCGTATCATTCAAAAGAGTCGAGGTAACCATGCGACAAGAGTGGAAAGACGCATTTGAAACAATGCGTCATAATCTAACCATTTTGCGGAGGTTTCTTTGACTGGGATAATGCGTTAATTAGGCTGCAGTCTTTAACTGAACAATCAGAGGATCCAAACCTTTGGAATGATCAGGCATCGGCTCAAAAGATCCTTAAGGAAAAGACTCTGCTTCAGGATAAAGTACAAGCCATTCGTACGCTTGAATCAAACGTTAATGATACCGAGGAATTGGCTGAAATGGCGGATGATTCGGGGGACGAATCGTTTATTGCTGAATGTGAAATGCAAATTCCCGAATTGCTAAAGCAGTCAGACACCATGCGTTTAGAGGCCTTATTGTCAGGAGAGGCTGATCCGAACCCCTGCTTTTTAGAAGTTCATTCGGGGGCTGGTGGAACAGAGGCTCAGGATTGGGCGTTGATGTTGTTTCGAATGTACACACGTTGGGCCGAGTCCAGAAAATTCAAAGTGACATATATGGAAGAAAGCCCGGGGGAAGAAGCAGGCATTAAGTCAGCCATTATCAAAATCAGTGGGCACATGGCCTATGGATGGCTAAAAAAAGAATCAGGAGTTCATCGATTGGTGCGTATTTCACCCTTTGATTCTTCTGCACGTCGTCATACCAGTTTTGCATCCATTTGGGTGTATCCTGAAATCGATACAGACATTGATATCGTGATAGAAGAAAAAGACTTACGTATTGATACGTATCGCTCATCTGGGGCGGGTGGGCAACATGTGAACACCACGGACTCTGCTGTTCGTATTACGCACATCCCAACAGGCATTGTTGTGCAATGCCAAAATGAACGTTCTCAGCATAAAAACAAAGCAACCGCGATGAAGATGTTGCAGTCAAGGCTGTATGAACAAGAAATACGTATACGCGAAGAAGAGACCCAAAAGACAAACGCCGTGAAGGGCGATAATGGTTGGGGGAATCAGATTCGTTCTTATGTTTT
>CAZMBF010000086.1:0-5049 GCA_964564365.1 uncultured Alphaproteobacteria bacterium | reverse complement strand
TATACCCCAATAAAGCCTTGCAGCTTCATCCAAAGCGTCGCACCTTAATAATCCATTTGCCGCCAGCAACCGATATTTCATATCGTTACTTGTTTCTAATTTCAAATATGCTGAAACCGCCTCTGGAATAGATCCTTCTCGTCTTAAAGCTTCCGCTGCACGCAGCTGCATGCCTGGTGTAACTTTATCTTCCAACTTAATTTCAGAACCATAGACTCCGCAAATCGTAAGTATTAGTTTGATGCAAATTAACTTTTTAAACATATCTCGTTAATCTCCTATTATTTTTGTTAAATATATAAAGTTATGCTAACACAAGCCATTAATATGGAGAAAAAAACTTGTAAGTAACTATTCACCCATTTTAGCAGTCGATGCATTACTTCCTGATTATGACTGGACAAAAAATAGCCTCACTGTTTTTACAAAATACAACCTATTGCTTGGAACTGTTTATGTCACCCGCGCTTGTTACATAACGCTCCGCTTAACCAGTGACCTTATTTTGGGCGTGTTCCAATTAATAAAATGGGCAGCAACAACGTTAACTTCCTTTGTACGTTAAGGAATCACACACTCTACAAAGTGATATTGATGCAGATTAATATAATCCGCAATAAGGCCTAAGGTTTCTTCAACAGAGGCACCTTCATCTTTCAGTACTGCAGGAATCGTATCAAACGCCGGTGAAATAATCTCGCACACACGCAGAAAATCAGCGATTCCTGCGTTTACAGCTCCTTGATCGACTAAGGCATCTACATGCGCTTTTAATCGCACAACCAAGTTCTTTAGACAGTCAAAAAGCTCGTGCTCAATTTTACCGCTGTTCATCAACTCAGACACCTCTACAACTATTGCAGACTCCGTTGCTGGCTTAGATGTTTCTGCAGATGCCTCCGATAAAGTTGATATTTCTAAACAAACAACTAATACACTTAATTTTAAGAGCATGATGAGTAATCCACATTACAAAAAGATACTCTAGACATAAACGGTTAAGAAACACTTAAACTGACAATCGATAAAATCGATGTATGCCAATCTCAATAACTGAGGTTTTTCCACACGCCCACGAAGGTGTGTCAATCCATATAGCATGGTAGTGATCAGCCCTATTGACAACGTCGTCTCCACTTCCTGAGAGATACGTTTCTGCCACCCTGCAACACAATGCATACGCTCCATCATCAATGTTGGGTTCAATCAACATCTTTAAGTTAGGGTCACTCTTATTCCAACATGAAAACTGATACGGTTTTAAGCAAACGTCACGGGGAGTATTCCCAAAATATGTAGGATTAGCCTTCCACCGATTCCAAATAACACTTGCCACCGCTTCTAAGCCGATAATGCCAACCCTTGCAACCTCGCCCCTCGCCTCACCGTACAACGTACGTGCAACAATATCTAAGTCTGAAAATTTCTGTATCATGTTGTGCTCCTTATTTCGGGTTTTCCTTTACGACGGAAGGTAATAAAGGCTTCATAGGTGCCTTCTTTACGAATCAATGATTCTGATTGATATCCTTGAATCCATGGCTCATCCTGATCATGGGTTGTAATCAATCGACATTCAATTTCACCCTGTTGAATCAATACCTGCAGGGGTAAGATTTTCTGTCGCTCCTGTGGATTAATGTGCTTTGTGGCGATTAACCCCGAAGGTTCAAACAGATTGATTTCTTGTTGTTGCAACTGTGAATATGAATGTATGTTAATGGTGGTTTCACGTTTACTCGATGTCACGCTCATATACAGTGCATCACCGATTTCTCCATCGGGCCCTAAATACCCACCATAGGGGTATACGTGTTGACGTTTAGTCACGTGATTTACAACATGATGATTTACAACCGTTAGGGGTTCAACAATTGATGTTGGAACAGTAAAAAACTCTTTCTTATATAAGGTTTTTTTGAAAGGTCTCTCCAGTTCAAGCTCTGTTTTATCCCCCAAAACCGCATGCCAATCTTTTACATTCAACGCAATCGACGAACAACGACCATATACGCGATGTAGATCTCCACTCAACTGAGAATAAATGGAGGTTGGCAAGCACTCGTGGACATCTAAACTTGCACAGGCTGTTATGTCCTTCTGGGTAATTAACGTTGGTTTTAACTCTACATGAATTTTAATACGATCTGGAAACGACTTACGATATAAGATTTGCAATCGTCCCTGATCCCCAGTTTGCAATAGCGCTGGCCAGGCAACGCGTGGTTTTCGTAATAGTTTATGCTTTCGGACCTCTGACCGAACCAATCGATGAATCCAGCGATTTAACATGATTTTCTCCTTTATATGTGAAAAAACCTCCTGGACTGTCATCCTGAAGGTTTGATAATTAGGCTCCTGAGCATTGCTCACGGGTGTTCATGATTTATTATCTGTCGATGAAGATAGGGTATTTTTCGACTACCGAAAAACACATGAAGTTTGCACATCTCGCCTTCACGCATCGACAGTAGCAGAAATTCTTCAATCACAAGATCCAAAAGTCTTAGATGCTGAGATCACTAATTACACTCTGAATGCTAAAACAGATTTTCTGGAACCGAGTTACAGTACTTTCCAAGATTATTGATGCGTTATTATCCTTACCCCATGATCAAATCTTTTATCCTTTACTCTACGTGATAAAAAGGTCCTGGATGAGTTTTGCAAAACATACGATTCATCGGATGTAACCCCTTTTACAAAATTAAACAACAAGCAGTTTGAATCCTTTTTAGACGATTACTCTCAAATAATCTCTAACTCTGATTGATACATAGGTTAGCCCCCCTAACCTTTCATATATCTAATTTCTACTATACTCCGCCAATCTATATCGCCGCTCCAAATATTCCGTCCAAGTTTGAATCACTGGATGCAACCCAATTTCGATATGTGTCATTGGAAACCCCTTGGCCATCGTTTCAAAGGTGTTTGATTTGTGGCGTATATAATAGTCATGCTGCTCTGTCGCCCCCTTCATTAGTCGTACAGATTCAATGATATCATGGGGCGTCTTACAAACGGAAACAGGGTTACCCTCTGTGGCCGTTAATCTTGCAGTCTCTGTAACCCGCAATGAGCTTATGGGTGCCCATAACAGCGTGATATCTGCCAACGTTGTCCCACCCTCATTGCTCACCACGCAGCCCACAATTGGTCCTTTTATGGGGACTGAGTTCAGCCTTGGATCATGCAGCACACTCCATGCGTCAACGCCCAGCGTTGCTATTGACATATCATCGGTAATTAAGATGCGATATTTAACCTGAGCCGTAAATGATCGAACTATAGCATACGCTTTCATCCATTGAATCATTTCGTCGATTATCTTATCCTCATTGACTTTGGATTCATCAATTAATGAGAAGGATAAGGCTTCATCCGCAGTCTCGGTTTCAATGCTCACCGTTGTATGGGTGGTCACTGGCACGGCCCACCCCAACAACAGTTTTCCGGCATAGGATTGATAAGGAATACTGACTAATTCATCCTTTTGTGTCAGGAAATTTAATCGCTTTGGAAGGTCTACTCTGCGATATGAAGTTGGGAGAAGCTCGGCCTGGTGAATATCATAGCCCGCTCTAAGCGCTCGAAAGGCAAGAAGCCCCCACTGTTCCTCAAGTGCCGCACCTGAATACGTTTCAATGCCGTGGGGAAACACCCCAGAAATAAAGGGCCCAACATCCATCGTTCCAGACTCTAAACGTTTTTGTTTAAAGATTACAGAGGCTTTTAATCCCTTCAATTCCTGATGAATGGGTATAATCTGAATACTATCCCGCTCATGCAGTTCTTGACTATCCCACAAAACCGCAGGGGTTTCTAAGGACACCCAACTGACAGCATGGGTAACTGGATGAATGTGAACAAAGCCAGGCTTTGCGCCTTCACACTCTTTGATGTTCCCGGTTAGAAGAACATCGTTATTTAAGCTTGAAAGCACACGCTCTTTTTCAGCTTGAAACGTATCATCTATGGCCACGGCAACCCACGTATAATCATTATTGATGATCCTGGTGGGATGGGGATATGTTTGCCCTTTAAATACGCATTCCTCCCCGCGCCATACACTTATGTAATGAGTTGGAATTGACTGAGCGTCCTTCATAACCCAACTTAACGTTGAGGGTTTTCCTTTTGCATGTTCAATGCGCAAAGAAAACACACCCAACAGTTCATCCCCATGCTCACCTCTCAATGTCCATTTCATCATTTCACCTCTTTAAACGTGAACATCCATGAATATTTAAACTCCCACGGGCTGTATTTATACGACCATTTTTCAAGCCGAGCTGAAATTGCGGGTGTTTTGTTTAACGGTATTAGATTCACGACATCCCCTATCGTTAAAGAACACTTAGGTAATACATTTCCACTCCCAGTTACCGTCAGCATTTGCAGAGGAGCTCCTTCAGTAACCGTATCACCACAAATTGTTTTACGTATCACAACAGCCTCTGAAACGCTTTCCCAGTGTTCTACATACTCAAGATCACAGCCTTTGATAAAGGTAAGCCCAGGAATTGAAGTATATCGATACGCCATCACACCACCTCGTTTGCATAGCGTATCAGCACGTTACAATTCACCTGCAACGGGTCCGTTGAGAATTGAGCCGTTTGCCCCCACCATTGCGTAAAATGATCAATAGGGTCAGTTGTATGAATCAGTGTATGAAATTCATGCAACCACGTTAACATCGCTTTCATGGGCTCATTCTCAGATGGATAAAAGGCTACATTTAATGTAACCTCGCACCCTTCTGGACGCTGTACCCAACGTTGAATGGCAACCCCAATTTGATTAGATTCGCCGGTTATATGGTGACGCGCCATCACCTGAAAAATCGGCCATTCCTGGCGAAGACGTGTCATAAAATCAACTAGAATATCTGTCATGTGATGATTCCTTTGTATATAAAAAGACACGTGTCCTATTGGACACGTGACATTGTTTATTACCACCCACCCCGCAGGCCCGAGCTTACGCGACTTTACCTGCCACCCACAGAAAGATTTGTTGGACAACTTTATAAAATTTTTAAAT
>CAZMBF010000085.1:0-5052 GCA_964564365.1 uncultured Alphaproteobacteria bacterium | reverse complement strand
ACTCCGGTAGACCTTCTACCATCTCTTCCGTAGCTTTCCTACGGCACACACACAATTCTTGGGACAGGCCCCTTTTTTTAAGATTGAACCTTTGTTAGCTTACCTCATCTATCCGCTTCATTAAAGCTAGTCCATACCATTAGCACTTTCATCCCAAAATACCTGTGCTTTCCCCCTAAAATAATGAGCCTGTAGCAGCTTTGAGTGATTTAAACAAAACATCTGGGGAGGCGCTCACCACTATCTGCTTTCGTCGGTCTTTTTCTCCATGAATGATGTCTAATTGAGATTTGGCTAGATCAAGCTTTTTGGCCAACAGAGAAATTATGGCTTTGTTCGCCTTACCTTTTTCCGGAACCGCTGTGACATAAACCTTTAAGTAGGCTTGACCATCGGCATCTTCAATGATTTCTCCCAATCGATCTTGGGCAGCTTGCGGGGTTGCAAGAACATATAAAACGGAGACTTCTTTATATGGCTTAATGGGTGTCATTTGTCTTTGCAGGGTTGGGATTAAAATACTTCTCAAATTTATCAGGCATATTCAACCAATCATCTGCATCTGCAGGTGCGGGCTTTAGCTTGCGAATATTTTGCCACTGATTGGCATATTTTGCGTTAATCTCTACCCATTTTTCTGCTCCAGAATCTGTGTCTGGAATGATTGCCTTTGCCGGACATTCAGCCACGCACACGCCACAATCTATACACTCTTCGGGCTTAATGACCAGCATATTTTCGCCCTCGTAGAAACAGTCCACAGGGCAAACAACCACACAGTCTGTATATTTACAATTAACACAAGCTCCTGTTACGCAATACGTCATCCATTAACCTTTTAGCTGTTGATGTATTTCATCTTGGGTTGGCAGTTCCAAGTCTTTACCCATCGCCGTTAAAACAACCTGGCTTTGAAGCACTTTTGAGGATACGGACGATATATCATCGTGATTAACTGCGTCAATTTTTGAGGTCAATTCTGACTGAGGAATATACCGATCAAATATTAACAGTTGATTCGCCAAACGCTGACATCGTCCAGAGGTGCTTTCCATCGCCATAGTTAAGCGCGCCTTAAGCTGATTCTTTGCCTTTTGAATTTCTTCCGCAGTTAACGTGTGTGCAAACTGGCTTATCTCACTTAGAGTTACAGGGATCAACTCTGGCACACGCTTAGGATCACACCCAGCATAAATTCCGAATGTTCCAGAGTCTGAATAAGAGGAGTTAAATGCATATATCGTATACACCAACCCCCGTTTTTCACGAATTTCTTGAAAAAGCCTTGATGACATTCCATCGCCCAATATGGATGCGTAAATGCTCATTGCATAATAGTCAGGGTTGTAAGAGCTTATCCCTTCCATACCCAACACGACATGGGCTTGCTCTAGGGCTCGGTTTTCATAAAAAAGCCCACCCTTGTACGCCGCCAACTCGTTCTGATGTTGTGTTGCAAGCACTGGCCGTGTTGCAAAGTAGGTCTCTGCCAATTTACACAAGGCTTCATGGTCTACATTCCCAGCTGCCGAAAGCACCATTTTGCTAGGGCAGTAATGCGTAGCCATAAAGTTAATAATGCTGTCTTTGCTAAACGATCGAATATTGGACGCGGGCCCTAAAATAGGTCGCCCCATTGATTGATTTGGATATGCAGTTTCTTGAAAGTAATCGAAAATAATATCGTCCGGAGTATCGTAAGATTGCCCGATCTCTTGTAAAATTACCTCGCGCTCTTTTTCAAACTCTTCAGAATCAAAGGTGGGATTGTTTAAGATGTCCTGTAATATATCCAATGCCAACGGAACATCGTCCTTCATTACATGGGCATAATATGCGGTTGCTTCTCGCGAAGTATACGCATTTAAATATCCGCCCACTGCTTCAATCGTTTCGGCAATTTGCTTTGCTGATCGCGTTTTGGTCCCTTTAAACGCCATGTGCTCTAGGAAATGTGCAGCTCCATTTTCCTGTATCGTTTCTGTACGGGCTCCACATTTTACCCATATTCCTATTGATGCTGTTTCAACATGGGGAATATAGTCTGTTGCAATTCGAAAACCATTAGAGAGTGTGGTGATATTAATCATTGTATATGCCCTTTTATATTACTCAACATCAGATCAAATAATCTAAAAAGATTCAAGTGAATTCAATAAAATAGGGCTATTTTCATAGCCCCATGGTTTGTTTTAACAAACGCCAGATTAATAATCGTTATCCATATAGTGGTCTGCAGTAGAGTTGACGCCCAACATATCCCAATGTTGATAAAGCCACTTATCTGCACATTTACGTCCCTCATCAAACAAATAATGTAAGAACTCTGGGGTAGAGTTTAATTTGCTTGAGAATCCTAATGGTTGGAACACTTGGTCGTTTTGCACAATGTGAACGTCCAAACGTTTGGCATTGGCAGATGGTTTCAAGTGTCCATCATCAATCCACTTTGTAATTAAGTTAATTGCACGCAATTCACGCATCATTGTAACGTTGTTAGAAATTTCATTCAAACGATCTGAAATTCCACGAACGTCCTTAGGAACATCTTCGCGAAGCGTTGGGTTAAGCTGTACGATTACGATACTTGGAGCCTCACATCCGTAAATCAATGGATAGATAGCTGGGTTTGCAGTAAATCCACCATCCCAATAGTATTCGCCACCAACGGCAACCGCCTTATGAATTAATGGCAAACAGCCTGATGCCAACATCGCTTCTGGGCACAAATCTTCATTTTTAAAGATTTTTACCTTTCCATCGCGAATATGCGTCGCACACAAGAAAACCTTGTGCTTAGTTTCACGAGACAACACATCAAAGTTGAATGTTGCTTCAATCACTTCTTTTAACGGGTCAGTGTCATTGGGGTTAAATTGGTAAGGAGACATGTTTTTGATCATATTATCAAACATGATATAGTTCAAAGAGTTATACATCGTGTAATTGCCACGTTGCTTGTCTAAACCTGATGGCTTTAGAGCCCCTTCTTTGCCTTTTTCGCCAACGCCTTCCCAAAACTTACGAAGTGTTTTTCGGGCACCCTCGTTACCTTCTTCAATTAATCCTTGCAACACAGAAACTGCGTTCATTGCACCAGCGCTTGTACCTACAACGCCATCAATTTCAATATTTTCTTCAAGAAAACGATCTAATACACCCCACGTAAAGGCTCCGTGCGCACCACCCCCTTGTAGTGCAAAGCTAACTTTCTTTTTTTGTCCTTGTGCAGATTTTGCCATAGCTTTTTCCTTTTTAAATTTCTTACATCATGAAGAATATCCTAAAAAAGTTAACAAAAGATGAACGGGCGTAAAAAAAAGCTCGACACGCTCGTTTTTAGGCACCGCTTTTATTTTGATAGTACTTAAGAATAAAGACTCTTAATGCAATTGAAAGCCCGGATGTTCTGATCTCATCAATGTGTTTGATTAAATCAATTATTGCTCTTTGTTCTTGGTCCGCAATATGTTTTAGGGCCTCCCAAAACTCATCTTCCAGGCTTATACTTGTGCGGTGACCGTCTATAGTGATTGAGCGCTTTTTCATTCGGGAGAGGTCATGCAAACTGGATTAATCCACAGATCAAACTGCTCCTCAGAAACAAGGCCAAGCTCCAGCGCTGAGGCCTTAAGAGTAATGCCTTTTTTGTGTGCATTTTTAGCAATTTGGGCTGAATTGTCATATCCAATATGAGGGTTCAGCGCCGTTACCAACATCAATGTATTGTTTAAATGCTCTTGGATTTTGGTCGAGTTTGCCGCCAACCCCTTGATGCAATTATCTGTAAAACTGCGCGCTCCATCCGCTAACAAACGAATCGACTGAAGGACATTATAAATAATGACAGGATTAAATACGTTCAACTGAAAATGTCCATTTGACCCCGCAATAGAGACTGTTACGTGATTTCCCATTACTTGCGCTGCCACCATGGTTAGTGCCTCACACTGGGTCGGATTCACTTTTCCTGGCATAATGGATGATCCAGGCTCATTTTCAGGCAACAACAGCTCGCCAAAACCACACCTTGGCCCCGACCCTAACAACCGTATGTCGTTTGCTATTTTCATGAATGATACAGCTAGGACATTCAAGGCGCCCGATAATTCAACCAACGCGTCGTGGGCTGACAAGACCTCAAACTTATTGGGTGCCGTAACAAATGGAAGCCCCGAAATTTCTGAAACCTTTGTTGCAAACGCCTGTGCAAACTCTTTTCGAGTATTAAGACCAGTACCAACGGCCGTGCCACCTTGAGCTAACTCATACAGATTAGGCAGAGCTCTTTCGATGCGATCTATTCCCTTTTGAATCTGGGTTACATAGGCCGAGAACTCTTGCCCCAGTGTCAATGGCGTTGCGTCTTGTAAGTGGGTGCGCCCCACTTTTACAATGTCTTTAAAAGCATCAACCTTTTCTTGCATCGCCCCAAGTAAATGCTCAAGCGCTGGCAACAGCTCGTGATGCAACTGCTCAACCGCCGCAATATGCATTGCTGTTGGAAAGCAATCATTAGATGACTGTCCATAGTTTACATGGTCATTTGGATGTACCGGCTGTTTAGAACCAACCTGCCCCCCCAGCCGTTGAATCGCCAAATTAGATATCACCTCATTAACGTTCATATTTGTTTGAGTCCCTGAACCAGTCTGCCATACAACAAGTGGAAACTCTGAAAGGAGTGTGAGGTCTGCAACCTCGCCAGCCGCATTAATAATAGCATCCGCAATAGTTGGCGACAGGTCTCCAAAATCTTTATTCACCATCGCTGCAGCCTTCTTTAACAGCCCAAAAGCGCGAACAAGCGGTTCTGGCATGAGCTCTGTTCCAATTTTAAAGTTTTGTAACGAGCGCTGTGTCTGAGCCCCCCAAACATGTTCATCGGGAACTTCAATGGGTCCAAAAGTGTCTGATTCTGTTCGTGTGCGCATTTCTAAAATCCTAAATTGTTACAAGTAGTATAGACAAAAACAGACACAAAGGAAATGCTTGCTCCTAAATGTTTTTGCATGATAAAAAAATAACAATAAATATAAAAAATATACCCTT
>CAZMBF010000084.1:0-5114 GCA_964564365.1 uncultured Alphaproteobacteria bacterium | reverse complement strand
TGGGCAAAAGCAGCGCGCAGCTATTGCACGGGCGGTGATAACTCGTCCATTGTTCTTGTTGGCGGATGAACCTACGGGGAATGTTGATAAAGAAAATGCAGTCAGGATTTTACATTTGTTTGAAGAGCTTCACAAACGTGGCACAACGGTTATATTTGCTACACACGATCGTGGCTTAGCTGCAGCGTATCCGTATCCAGAATTGTTGATTAAAGATAAGAAAATTCATATGAACGAAAAAGCGAATAAAAAGCATTCGCACAGTGGGCTATCTTCTGCTGCACCAACATCAATGAATGCACCAAGAAACGTTATTATTGGTTCAGATGTGGAGCCTGTGCGATGATGAAGCAGCGGCGGTTTGATATTCCTTTTGGATCTGATGTGTTTATTAGTATCGTCATGGGGTTGATGCTGTTTATCACTAGCTTATCATTACTTGTAAGTGTTGGGGTAAATCAATATATCCAACAGTGGAATGCTGCAACCCAGGCAACGTTTACTGTAGAGCTATCTCATAACGCAGCAGTTCAGCTGCCAGATGTGATATTGCTACTTAAGCAAACACCAGAGATTGAGTTGATCGAAGTTTTGGACAAAAACTATGTTCAAAAAATGATGTTTCAGTTGGGGGTCTCGGCTGCCAATGCGCCTATTCTAATAGATTTTGTCGTAAATAAAGATCAATTAAGCACATTTGATGCAGATAAGCTGGCGGAAAAAGTACAGCAAATTATACCAGATAGTACATTGGTCAAACCTGTTTTAACGTCTCCAGAGGCTTTGGCTATGGGGAATATGGTAGAGGCAGTTTCTTTGGGTTTTGGTATGATCATGATTCTTGCGATGTGTGCTATGATTGCGTTTTTGATGTATTCTGAAGTTCAAACCCACGAAAGAACGATATCATTGTTCAATTTATTGGGGGCTCCGAACTATTATATCTCAAAGACATTTCAACGATATGCTGCGGTTATTTTGATAAAGTCGTTTGTGTTATCGTTAGCACTAAATGTTTGTGTGTTTGTGGTCGTAAGTATATTGCCCATAGAAGATGGTGGATATATACGACATGAGTTATCTTGGGTAACGTGGGGCTATGTTGCCTTAGGATTGCCTATCGTAATGATGGCTATTGTACAATTTATTGTTCCCGTTACCGTATTAAGTTGTTTAAAGAAAAAGTACAATATTTCGTTACACACATGATGTTTATTCGTTCACTTTGTTTTTATGTATTGTTTTATGTGGGAACAGCTCTGTTGATGTTGGTGTTGTTACCTTGTGTCATGATTAAGCGTCCTTTGTTTGTACCCAGAGTGTTTACAAAGTATGCTCGCTTTATGTTAAAACATGTGACAGGCTTAGATGTGGAGATCGAGGGGCTAAACAATATCCCTAAGGACAATTCGTTCCTGATCGTTTCAAACCATCAGTCTGCTTGGGAAACGTTGATATTTTTTACGATTTTTAAAGATCCCGTCATGATTTTAAAAAAAGAACTTTTAAACATACCATTTTTCGGGTGGTTTTTATTGCGCACAGGAATGTTGGCAATTGATCGTAAAAATGCAGCGGCTTCATTCAAAAGATTGTTGAATGATATACAACAACGATTAACCGCAGAACATCGTCCAGTATGTATATTTCCAGAGGGGACACGAATGGTGCCAGGGCATCCTGGTGAGTTTCAAAAAGGAATCTATTTGATCTATAAATATACCAAGGCGCCCATTGTGGCTGTTGCACATAATGCTGGATTATATTGGTCTCCGAATAAGTTTCTAATTCGGCCTGGAAAAGTAAAGATGTTCATTTATCAAACTTTGCCACCAGTTCTAGATGATGAAGCTTTAAAAATGGTGTTGCCAGGTATGGTACATTCAAAAACAAAAGAACTAGCACAGGTAGAAATAAAAAAATGAATAAAAACATATTAAGAAATACAGTTCAAACAATCTTAACCAAAGGAAAAGGGATTTTAGCAGCGGATGAAACTCCTGGAAATATCGGAAAAAAATTTCAGGTGTTACATCTTGACAATACCGCAGAAAATCGCCGAGAATACAGGGAAATGTTATTTTCAGCTGAGGGCATAGAAAACTATATTTCCGGAGTCATTATGCAGGATGAAACAATCAACCAGTTTAACTCTAAGGGGGAGGGATTTGCTGATTATTTAGGTCGTAAAGGCATCCTCTCTGGGATAAAGGTTGATCTTGGTGTTATGCCCTTTCAAGATAATCCTGTTGAAACAATTACTACCGGATTAGATGGTTTGGGAAAACGCTTAGAGCGATATAAAGCACTCAAAACGGTCTTTGCAAAATGGCGGGCTGTCATTCATATTGATGTTGCTAATAACATACCCTCTAGCCAAGCGATCACAGCAAATGTGAATGCATTAGCAGAATATGCAGCCTTATGTCAGCAACATGATATTGTCCCGATTGTTGAGCCCGAGGTTCTTATGGATGGATCTCATGATATCGATGTTTCATATCAAGTAACTATCAATGTATTGAAGGTTTTGTTTGAAGCTTTGTCTGCAAAAGGGGTAGATCTGGAAGGCATTTTGTTAAAGCCAAACATGGTTTTGGCAGGGTTAATGTGTGCAAATCAATCTTCTCCACAGGTGGTGGCGCAAAGAACATTAGAATGTTTTAAAGAATCTGTGCCATCAGCTGTTCCGGGTATTGTGTTTTTGTCAGGGGGGCAGTCAGATGAATTGGCAATTCAACATTTGGCATTAATGAATCAAGGGCAAGAAACGCCATGGGTGTTAAGCTTTTCATATGGAAGAGCTTTGCAACGTAAAGCGTTAACGATATGGAAAGGCATAGATGCAAATGTTTTAGCTGCGCAGGCAGCGTTTATTGAGCAAGCTCGGTTAAATTCGCTGGCGACTTTTGGGCGGATTGCATAGTTTTCAGGAAGTCAGTATCCAAAACCTGAGTCGTTTTGACCTGACTCAGGTTTTATTACTAGATAAGTTTATTCAATTGCAATTAATTCGACGTCGAAAATCAATGTGCTGTTTGCTGGGATAACGCCGGGTATTTCTCTGGCGCCATAACCAAGGTCTGCAGGGACAATCAATTTCCGCTTGCCACCAACTTTCATGCTCATTACGCCTTCATCCCATCCTTTGATGACGACTCCTTGTCCAATTGGAAAACGAAAAGGTTGCCCGCGGTCTACAGAGCTATCAAACTTGTTGCCGTTTTCTAATGTGCCAGTGTAGTGAACAACTACGATTTTTCCGGCAACTGGACACGCGCCAGTACCTTCTTGAGTGTCGATATACTTAAGTCCTGAATCAGTTGTAATAACGTTAGCTTCATTAATCATTTGTTTTTTGTCTCCTTGTTTGTGAGAGGGATTCCCATAGTTGGACACACCACAAAGTGTAACCAAACATACGAATGAGAGAGATTTAAGTAATATATTCATTTGTTTACCGATATGAATTTGCTGTGGGTACTGTAGGGAAATGAATGAAAAAAGTCTACTGTAAAAATGACTTTGTCAAAGTTTAATATATATGAGTGAATAAATTCAAACAGTATTGTGTTGTGTTTTGGCATATGATATTGTTCTGTGTTTAAATTTAGGATTAAAAATATGACAAAACAAAAAAAATATTTCGGCTTCTTATTGGGGCTACTGCTTTCTAGTTGCAGGGGGCCTGATATTGAAACTGTAAAGGAGCCCGTCTTGGGAGCTGAAAAACATAAATTAACAGGTTATAGATTTGCGAACAGAGAAAAAACTGTTAATTCAGAACTTATTTTAAGTTGTAGCCCATCTTCAAAAAATAAAAATGTATTAAATGGCACTCTTAATATTGGAACCCTATCAAATGAGTATACATTTGATGAGAAAGTTTTATTGTTTTTAGAAGTAAATGGTACTCGCCACACACTCAACATTATTAGTCGTTCTCAGTCAACAGGTGAAGTAGGCAAGAGCTTTTTTAAGTCAACCCGAGTCTATGTCACTTCAAAATCATTATAATTTGACTTAGACGCAAGCCTACTAAAAAGTATTAATTCATCTACCAGTGTAAAACTTGTTTTGGCCCGTGAAATTGGAACCGCAGAAAAAGAAGTCGTCGATATTTTGGTGTTGCACCCTGATGAATTTGAATCAAAACATTATTCAACAATTGATGAATTTGCACAAAAGTGCAGCTTAAGAACAAAGATATAAGGAACTAAATATAATGAATATTTTGAAAAAATTGTCACTGGTCGTTATGCTGATTGCATTAGCAAACTGCGCTAAACCCCAGTTTATCGCATTACCCGAAGAATTAAAAGATGACATTAAATCTTCGGACGCGCATTACGAAAAGACACAAGATAAAATATATGCCTTAGTAGAAAGTACAAACATTAGCGCGCTTAGTGACGGCTTGTTGTTTAAATTAACAGAAATTATTGCTGACTCTGTTAAGAAAAACAATGCTGAAAAATCAATCGAACCAATTCAAGCTTATTTCAAACAACAGTATGTGGATTTAAAGATGCGCACAGCTATCCACACAGCTTTAAAAAATGCGCCTTGGCTTCATTTAAGTAAGTTATCCGTTGCGAACTCTATTGAAGATAAAAACTTAGAAATCATTTTAACCAACTCTGCTGCTGATGTGGTTGTAATTGTTGAAGCTGACTTAAAGCTAAACCCCAGATTTGATGTACTCACAGGGACTTTGTTTCTAACTGTTCTTCCAGCAAGCGCCACATTACACACAAAACTTGGGATTAAAGAAGCTAAAGACGCTTTAGAAAAGCCAATTTACAAAACGAAAGTTATGGCAACGTTTGAACTGCCACACTTTACGGAAGATATTGATGAAAATGCAGTAAAGTGGACTGAAAATAGCGGAAAACTATTCTTAGAAGGTTTGGATAAAGTTGTACGCTCTTTAGGTATTCAACTTGAAAGTGCACTAAAGAATCCACACACAACTATGGAATAGCTATCTAATTACTCCTACAAAATAACAGAGGATAATATCCTCTGTTATTTATTTCTGATTAACTTTTTGTCTAAAATAAGGTATCATTGTATATGTTTATAAACAAACCTTCAATAATACTTTCACCATC
>CAZMBF010000083.1:0-5174 GCA_964564365.1 uncultured Alphaproteobacteria bacterium | reverse complement strand
TCTAATCACTTTCAACAGTTATGGGGCTTGCCCCCGAGATGGAAAGCATATAATGGCCTAAATCCCATAAAGGTACGCAAACCGCCACGAAGATCACAAAAGATTCATGAGAGAGCTTTCATCACATAGCTGACGGTGTTGTGAAACAATACGAGAAACTGTTGCTTCACTCACATTATAAAGTCGAGCCATTTGAGCTCCTGACTTTCTATCTGATATAACATTATCTATTATGTCTTGACGCTGGTCTTTATTAAGTTTTGGTCTTCGACCACCGATGCGTCCTTCTTGTCTCGCGGCCGCCAAACCAGCATTTGTACGTTCACGAATCATTGCACGCTCAAACTCAGCAAAAGAACCTACCATTTGCATCATCATTCGACCGGCTGGGGTTGTGGTATCAATAGATTCTGTTAAAGATCGAAAACCTGCTCCAGCTTTGTCAATTTGTTCCATAATAACCAGTAGATCTTTTAAAGATCTCGACAAACGATCAAGCTTCCAAACAACAACAACATCTCCGTCTCGGAGTTGTTCAATCATTTTATGAAGGATGGGACGATTCCATCGCCCTCCAGAGCCAATCTCGTCATAAAGTTTTTGTACATTAGCCTCTTTAAGGGCTTTGATTTGTAAGTTGGAGTTTTGCTCTTCGCCCTTTGAAACGCGACTATATCCTAATATCATGGTTTTTTACTCTGTTTTCGAGCTGGGCTATTGGTTTCATGATGTGAGCGTAATAAATAATTCATGGGAGCAACAAAATCCTTTTGGAGTTTTAGGAGCGCCTTATTCGGTGATATCGCTTTTTTGACGATAGCCGGATTAACTCTCCAGGTTTCTCCTGTTGTTAAATAAATCGTTAAAGTTTTAAGATTGACTTTAATCACAATCCCACCACAAAGAGAAGCACCATTCTGAATGCAGACAAGGTCTCCCAATTTAAACTTAGAAAGATGATTCAGATTTTCTTGTTCAGATAAGTAATGTATGCGATCTGTAATCACGCGATGAAGTTCAATCAGGGCACTTTTTGAAAGACTATTAATATCAAGCTGCATTTTTTGCCATTTAACAAACGTTCATTTGTGTAAGGTTTTTTTTCGTCAGAGAATAGTCAGGCTTTTCACCTTGCACAAACCACTTACACAATATAAACATAAGGTAATGTATTTATGAAAGAAATGAAAGGTAAAATTCAATGGCTAGAATGAAAATCTTAAATCAATCTGACCAATAAGTATTCGATACGCCGCCACAGTTTAATAGTGAAGAGCGAAAATGCTTTTTTAATTTTACTCAAGGTCTTTTAGAAATAGCCCATCGTTTAATTGACCCAAGTCATAAAATAGGATTTCTGGTTGCTTGTGGATACTTTAGAGCAACAAAAAAACTTTTCCCACCAGACACATTTCATCAACGGGATATAAGCTACGTGATGCATCAGCTTAACCTTGATCTTGATAGCAGCAACATTGCAAACATTCCAGAAACCACACGGCGGCGACATCGAAAACTAATTCTAAAATATTATGGCTTTCATTATTTCGATCAAGCCACTCAAAACAATATTGTTCTGGAGATCTCAGAAATGGCGCGCATGCATCTGAAACCAAAATTGATTTTCTGGAGATGTGCCGATCTTTTGATAAAATTACGCATAGCGCTTCCAAGCTACCACAAACTTTCTGAACTTATATTGAAGATTCTGAATAATCGAAAGAAAGAGCTAACACTCCTGATTGACAAGAACTTAACTTTAGAGATGCAATGTGCATTAGATGAGTTGTTTGCTCAAGAATCCTCAGTTAATGAAGGAATATACCTGTCCCAACTGGCAAGATATAAGCTGACGCTACTTTCGGGAAATGTTAGCGCGTGAGTATAATGATCTGTATTTTGTTTTAGTCTTGCATTTTATAAAATATAGCTTATTATAATCTAATGATTAGAGTTCAAAAAGATAAAATTATCGCAGATCTAAACAAAAAGATTGCGCTTCTGGTTGGCCCGAGACAGGCTGGAAAAACATGGCTTGCTAAAGATATAGCAAAGTCATTTTCACAGAGTCTTTACCTCAACTATGATGACTCTAAAGATAGGGAACAGATTCATAAGCAATCTTGGCTTGATAGTGCGGATTTATTGATTTTTGATGAACTTCATAAAATGCCGAATTGGAAAACTTATCTTAAAGGCATCTTTGATACGCGTCCAGAACATCAGAAAATTCTAGTAACAGGAAGCGCTAGATTAGAAATATATGATAAAGTTGGAGACTCTTTGGCAGGTAGGTATTTCTGTCATCATTTGTTACCACTCTCATTGGCAGAGCTAAAACAAGCTGGAGAACTTACAAATATAGATAAATTGTTGGAGCGAGGCGGCTTTCCTGAGCCGTATTTTGCAGATAATGAGATAGAAGCCTCACGCTGGAGGATGCAATATCTAAATAGTCTATTAAGCACAGACGTATTTGAAATCAAAACCATACACAACCTAAAAGGAATGCGATTAGTTCTCGAAATGCTTCGTGAAAGAGTAGGGTCTCCCGTTTCTTACAAGTCTATTGCTGAAGAAGCGCAATTAAGTCCACCAACTGTAAAAGAGTACATTCAGATTCTAGAGTCAATACATGTTCTGTTTTTAGTGACTCCGTATTCTAAAAATATTGCAAGAAGCATTTTAAAGGAGCCAAAAGTGTATTTTTATGATGTTGGACTTGTAAAAGGAGATATTGGGGCTAAATTAGAAAACTTTGTGGCAATAAGCTTGTTAAAAAGCATATATAGCAGAAATGATATTTTAGCTGAGGAGTGTAAGTTACACTATCTTCGAACCACAGAAGGAAGGGAGGTAGATTTTGCTGTTGTAAAAAATCAGGCTATTGAAACAATGATAGAAGTAAAGACGTCAGATGATACGATTAGCAAAGGACTAAGATATTTTTATGAGCGTCATTCACATCCTGCAATTCAGTTGGTTTTATCACTTCGCAATGAATATCAAGACCAAGGTATTCAAGTATTGAAGCTAGAGAAATATCTATCGAATCTATATTTATAAATGTAGTCACAACGCTTTTGAGACCCTGTTGAAGGTGTTTTGCGACCACAATTTAACATAAGAAAGATTATCTCTCTAGTCTAAAATGATAGGCGAGCCCCTTGTTTAAAGGGGTTTTTAATCATTGTCAACAGTTGTGGGCTTGCCCTGTGGAGCATCACGAAGATGACGGATTGACAGTCTCTTGAGAATAAATCTCTTCAGGGAGAAAAGCATATTGTATTACAAGCCCTTCTGCTGCAATTATTTTAAGCCCATCGAATGAAGATCCATCATCACCTGGTCTTCGAGCAAATGACCGCATTGAATAGCCCTTATAATAGGTCTGTTGTTTAATAAACGGATAATCACATCTGTATTCTTGCCGACTAGTAACTAGCACGATAATTGAAATATTCGCCATTTTTTGTTGCCATTCGCTTAACTTCTGTGCCAAGAACATAGAACAAAACGGACACATATCTGTGCGAGTATGTAAATTCAATACAATACTATCAACCTCTGTTTTTTTAAAGCTTTGACTGTTGATTGTTATCTCTTCTTCATTAAGTGCGGCCTGCGTTATGTGATGATCAACAATCCTAGCTATAGTTTGTTCCGGATCATAAATAGCATTAGTGTGATCTGTATATATTGACTTATCTTTAAATATGGGGGGAGCATATGCATCCTCATTGTTTTTTAGCTGTGATATGGAGCTTTTAGCATTCGCTTCATCTGCCTCACAATTGCGAATTTTTTGTAGTAAGATCTTAATTTGTGAACATGCTTCATCAACGCCTGACTGGTTTGATCCAGCAGTCCCTGCAAACTTTGTCAGCTCTGATCTTGCATCTCTTAATACTTTCTCTTTTTTGCTAATATCGTCCTCACAACGCTTTCTTTTAGCAGGTACATCTTCTAATTTTTGGTTATCTGGATCTATTAGCATGAACCCACCGCTTAAAAAATTTTTAGAGATTTTCTCTAATATTGGAAACATGGTTCCATCTTGCTTTACGAGATTTAATCCAAACATCGCAATATTTTTTTGGATTCCAGCCCCACTAGAATCATGTAATTCTTTTTGCGCCATTGATAAATGATATTCTTTGAGCTTAGACTCTAATTCCCTTACCCAGACTGTACCTAGCGGAGCTCCTTGCTTTCCCATAGGTTCGTGGGAAGTTTCTTGCGCTGCTGAGGACACCACATTGCTAATCTGAAAGATCACCAATGCACTATATAAACGAATCAGTAATCTGCTAATCTTTAAACTCATCAATTCATTCTTCTCCTATATATCTTAAATTCTTGTTAAAACTAATAAGAGAAATAATATCGTTGATGTGCGGCAACAAATGGTTCAGCTAACGGGAATCTGTCCGTATTATAATCTTTTGGTAATAAAACGACCTTAGCTGCCCATTGGTCTCTTATGCTCTCATAAGATGACTCACTGTCTTCAAGAAAAGATCGGTAGGCTTCTCTATCTATTTCTTCCCATAGCTGGATAAAGTCATTAACCATGAGATTATTTATAGATAAATTCAACCATTTCAGATTCTTTGAGGCCAATAGCGGAATAAGAACTTTTACCCCTTCAAATTTTAAGCGATTATTAGAAAGATCCAGCTTGGACACCCTTGTCATAAGATCGTGTGACTCAAGCATACCCAATATCTTTGGAACATCTTCATCCGCAATCACATTCCCAGACAAATTAATAGAAATAATTTCTTCGCTAGTCGAAGATGGTTTAGGAAGAGCAGGATCAATTTTTTCTTCCAGATTCCATAGTCCTATTCTTTGTTGATGTAAATCGATATCCATAGGCTTTATTCCTATAGCTCCATTTACGATACCCACAACACTCAGCAAAGCAGAGGATGTTAAAACTTTTGATAAATATCTCATTTTGATCTCCTAAATTTAACAGAATACTTTTTCTAAGATTATTATAAGTCAAATTATAGTTATTTCAAATCAAATCTTTGACTCGGGGGGAGATCCTGCTATCTGTTTCTCTATAAAAACAGCTTAGCCTCTTATTGGTATAGTAACGACAGTATCAGGGGGGAAGCCAGGATCTGTGTGATAAAGAGACATAAGGAATTAAAAACCGCCTA
>CAZMBF010000082.1:3069-5213 GCA_964564365.1 uncultured Alphaproteobacteria bacterium | reverse complement strand
TTATTAGATAAAACTAAAGAATTAGACACAGCAACACAACGCGTTTCAGAGTTAGGGAAAATCTTAAATAAGCTTGAAGAATCTGCAACAAAAGCTGATGAGAAAGCTCAAGCACATATTCAAGAGCTTACAAAAGAGCGGGATGTTGCGGCTAGCATGGTTAAAACATTAACTGCTGACGTAAAACGTTTAACTGATACAAATGAAGAGTTGATTAAAACAGCTGATCAAGCGGCAGCAATTTCGCAAGGTTTAAAAAGAAAAGTAAAACTTACTGATGCACAGCGTAGGGACCTAGAAGAGTTGATGAGGCCCGAGGAGGATGATGAAGTCTCCAATGAACCACTTATTGCAGGGAGGGCTTATCAAGGGAGAGGATCACAGTCTATGGGATCTGCATTCTCGGCGGATTCTCTTTTATTTCCTAGGTTTGATTCATCCGGATTACCAGTGATGCAGAATAACTTTCAACCTAAGTTAACAGCCAAAGGTCTTGCAGAAGTACAAGCTCGTCAAAAACCTATTGGTAATTTAATCGACTTGGACGATGCCCCCTCTACTCCTAGAGGTCTTCAAACACAACAAGAGCCTAGAGGCGTTACTCAAGATTCTACAGCCGCTGATGACGCTGCTGTAGAAAAAGAAGTAGAAGTACTTACAGACAAACAAATTAAGGAATGCTCACTTATTGTTAAATATGTCTACCTTGTACTGAAAGGTGAGCCAGAAATATTCAAACGCCCTGATAAATATACTCGGGAGCAGAATGAAAGGCACCTAACATCACTTAACGAACATGCCGTATACAAAAGCGGCATTACACACCTTACGGACAATAATATCGATGTTCAAAAAATAATTGAAAATAGTAAACGTCTGAATGAATTGAAGCCGAACCTAGAGAATGGAAGAGCTGAATGGACTGGCCCACAACCAAACAAGGATCAGCATAAGAAGAAAGATGCGCATGACCGCATTACTAGCGAACAAAAAGAATACGATAAAAGCTATTTGGAGTTGATAAGACTTCTTACTACCAAAGAGCGTAATGCCACAGGGGCTTCTTCTCCTAACGGGAAGGAAAGTAACCAATAGTTCAATGTCATTAAGTGACATTATAATTTAGCTACAACAAGGATGTTTCTAAATCATAGAAATATCCTTGTGTTTGATTAATGAAGTAACTTTGGTATTATGGTGTTAACTTAAACTATATTAAAATTGAGGAGATGATTAATGTCCATGAATAAAGTCTTAATGAGTATTGCCGTGTCTGTGTTAAGTTTTACGTCAGTTTCTTATGGATCTGACGACGTATTAAGCACACCCACAATAAGTGGATCAACTGTAAACTCTACCCCTCCAGCTGATTTAACCTCAGTAAGAAGTTCGCAAGCTGAAGCCCAAATGCGGGGTAGGTATCAAAAGTTTACAATAACAGAATCTACAACTAGAGATGACCTAATATCGCGGTTGATATGTGTGGAGAATGAAGTTATCTCTATTCAAGAGAATGTAATAGTTTATTTAAAAGATTTAGCTTGTATTCTAACTACCGATGCTACACTCCCTGTTAAGCCACACTCCGAACATGTGAAATCTAATTTAATAAAGTTAGTAAAGTTAGTAAAGTCTTTACAATCAGGCGAAGATAGAGTTATTCTATTAGAGGCTGAAAATAGAGAGTTAGCAGAGTCTTTAAAATCATGCGAAGATAGAGTTACTCTATTAGAGACTAAAAATAGAGAGCTAGAAAAAACACTTAGGCAGTGGAAGCATGGAGTGATTGTTTCTGTGGTTGTTCTTGCATTTATTTATCAAAATGTATTAAATTATGGACATGTTTGGCTTTCCTTTTTTATTAATTCTTGGAATTTCCTTGTAACTAAGTAAGGTATTCTACTATATTGAAGATAGATTCAGTTTTTAAACATCAAGAATCTGTCTTTAATTTTACTTGCTTACTGCTGATAGAATTTTGTCATTCTGTTAAATATTTGTTGACAGTCATAAAATATATGATATTCTTCTTATAAAGATTTACATTAATCCGGCACCGATATTGGGTCCGGTTTTTGCTCATAATAATCCAGAATAATAGAAATCTTAATTTAATATTTGTATTTAATATTACTATTGTAATA
>CAZMBF010000082.1:0-3059 GCA_964564365.1 uncultured Alphaproteobacteria bacterium | reverse complement strand
AACCAGGGATCATTATTATGAAAAATTTAAGTGTTTATGTATTTTTACTTAGTCTGACATCATCTGTGTCAGCAGCGTCTCATCAAGCATCGTTTCCCATATCAGGACAAGAGAATAATCAACTTTCAACACCACGTACGGGTGCTCCGTCTGTACTAAGTCACACTCCCTCAGCAACAAGTTATGCTACTTTAGCAGGGGGAAAGCTGACACAATATGTTGTGCAAGACATAAGTAACCAATCAGAAGAAGAAATGATAATTTCCTATTTACAACTAGGAAACGAATTCAAAAAGGTTGTCAAGATCTTTAAACAAGCTAACGCCAATATAAATGAGTATTTGAATGATCAAATCAGCGTTTTAGATTCCATTCTAGGTGTGATAGAACAGGCAGAAGCAGGAGAGAGTAAAAGCGTGACATTACATAACGGCGTCGTAAATTTGGTTAACATGTACAATGAGTTAGAAGCTAAGTACAAAGAGTTAGAAGCTGAATTAGAATCAAGAAAAACAAGTCCTGACTCAAGTTCAGATGCGAAGCTAATGGCCGAACGTAATGCTCTGAGGCAGAGAGTTGATGAGTTACTAGTTGAGTGTCAAGTAGCAAATGATCGTGCGAACAACTATCATGAACACCTAGAACATCAGCAGACGGTCTCTCTAGGATTAAGGGAAGAGAAAAGCAAACTACAGGCTCAGTTAGATCGTCGAGATCAAGAGAACAATCAGTTAAAGAAAAATTGCTTAGATCTACAGGCTCAGTTAGATCGTCGAGGTCAAGAGATCTATCAGATAAGGAAAAATAGCTCTGAACCACAGGATAGGCTTTTGCCACTAGATAAGGAGTTAGCGCCGCAGACGCAACGTGAACCCAGCCATAATTCTTCTGCTGTCACTGTATTATCTACATCTACAGCGCATGGGCAGGGTCGTACTCAGAGATTTATGGCGGGGCGTACGCAGCAGAGATCACATGGAGATGCGGAAGCACAACAAGGTTGGGCGAGCAGCATCTGCTCTGTGATGTAATTATAAAGAGCCTTCGGGCTCTTTTTTTTACGCATGTGCGATCATAACAACTAAATCCACTGTTGATTCTATGTACGCAAAATTGCTCGAAATATGCTGATTTGCAAGGGCGAACAATCGCTTGGGGGTGATTGTAGCTTTGGCTTTAAACGGATTTCCCCCTCCCATGTGTTTGAGATCTTTCAGTAAATCCACAACGGTGTCATGCTGAAGCTCAATAGAAACGACGTGAACCAATGGATTTGTGAACTTGGTGTGTTGTAATAGAGTTAATGCATCCGACGCACTGATCATGGGGATCATCCGTTGATGAGCCCCGTTTATAAGTTGCATCTCTGCCTGTACCAGGGCTTTGTGCACTTCTTTGAATGAATCTTCCCCTGGAAATACAGCATAAAAGATGCCTAGTTCATTAAGAATGTGGCGAACTTGGGTTAAATAGTCTTCAGGGTTATTAAGCCACTGGATCTGTCCAATAGAGATAATCAGATCATATTTTTGTAAATCTTCAAGGTTGGACGTAAAGCCATCTAATACGTGATAAGTTGCATTTGGATAGCTTTCTTTTAAAGTATCGATTGCTGGAAAATGCCCAAGTACCAAAATTGAGGCAGGATGAATCGACAGTGCTGATAAAGATGCAATACATTCTTCGGCAGCAATTTGATGCAGAAACGCATGTTCAGATAAAGGAGGTTTGCTTCGTTTTAAGTTTGTTTGAATTCTTTCATAGGAAAACATTAATAGATAGCCTCCGCGACTTTATGTTTGACGATTCGTTGACTTTCAGATTTTAACTGACCGCAGGCAGCAAGAATATCTTGCCCGCGAGGAGTTCGAACTGGCGACATGCAACCTGCGTTTTCAATGATGTTTGCAAAGGTTTGAACGCGTTCTTTAGATGAGCAGGTATAGCCACTTCCTGGCCATGGGTTAAAGGGAATCAGGTTAACCTTTGCGGGGATGCCTTTAATTAGGCGAACAAGTTCTTTTGCATCTGCGATGGAATCGTTTACATCATTTAACATGACATATTCAAAAGTAATGCGTCGGTGTTGCGTCTTTTCGGAATAACGACGACACGCTTCTAGTAGTTCTTTTAAGGGGTATTTTTTGTTAATCGGAACCAGCTGGTTTCTGAGATCATCCCGCACTGCATGTAATGAGATCGCAAGGTTCAACCCTAATTCATCTGCACATTGGTTTATATAGGGAACAATGCCAGAGGTTGAAAGGGTAATACGACGCTTTCCAAATGCAATGCCACTGGGATCCATCAGTATTTGCATTGCTTGTTTAACATTTTCATAGTTATAAAAAGGTTCACCCATCCCCATCAGAACAATATTGGTAAGCTTTCGGGGTTCAGTGGGGGCGCCCCAGTCGCTTAAGCGATCCTTAGCCACCATAATTTGATGTAAAATGTCCGTTGTGGTTAGATTTCGCACTAACGTTTGCGTGCCCGTATGGCAAAACGAACAGGTCAGGGTGCAGCCAACTTGAGACGATATGCATAGTGTACCTCGGTCAGCCTCTGGTATGAAGACTGTTTCAATTTCGTTTTTGTCCTCAAATTGTAACAGCCATTTTTGTGTACCGTCTAAAGAGCACTGTTCCATTGAAATCAAAGGGCGTTGGATAGTGTAGTGTTCATCAAGTGTGTTACGTAAGTCCTTGGAAAGATTGGTCATTTTATCAAAAGATGTTTTACCAAAGCGATATATCCATTCCCAAATTTGTTTAGAACGAAACCTTTCAATAGAAAGTTTTGATGATAACTCAGTCGTAAGTTGGTCTAAGTTCAGGCCAATTAATGATGTTTGTGTCATGAGGGGGATCCATATATTGTGTGTAATATGGAGGTTTTTAATTCAAAATTCAAGGGGTGAATTAAAGTAGATCTATGTATCGGCCTAGTCGGATTTTGTATAGCCCATTCATAAAGCATTAACTATGTCGTGATAGATTAAGGAAAGTGGTAAGACTCACCAGTACTTGGGCTGGTGCATAATACTGATGGTAGTAATA
>CAZMBF010000081.1:0-5216 GCA_964564365.1 uncultured Alphaproteobacteria bacterium | reverse complement strand
CATAGGACGCGCCCCCATCGTTTCAGAATACCCATGATGTACAAACCATTTCTTTTTTAGCCTCTTCATAGGTGGGCGGGCTCGCTGCAACCGCTCCTTTAGATGATGTAGTGTGATTTGCATCATTATCCTTTGCAGGTGGCGGTGGTGGTGCAAAAGCTGAACGTATATGGTCTAAAAATCGATGATCTTGAGATTGAATTGCATTCTGTCTTAGAATTCTTTCAATTTTTCCAGGATTATTTGATGAAAAATGCGTCCTGAAAACAAACTGAGTCACTAAATCTTTTCTCTCTAGATCTTCGTGTGCTTCCGCTAAATTAAAGGCTTTACGACAACACTTTGCAAACCATGCATCCCCAAGGTTATGTATAACTGCAGTAAACATATATGCTTGAAACAAGGCTACATAATCTCTTTGTAAATTAGCTTCTATGATCGGTATAAATGTCTCTGAACATTGCATCAATTGAAAAGCGCCATCCGGATCCGCATTTGCACAATCGGTTTCGCATAACTTTTTCAACAATAGCATAGCTAAATCGTGTAATCTTTTGGGACTATTTCCATTTAACGCTCGATAAAAATCAGAAACTGTAACCCTATTCTGTCTAACATCCACATCTCTTAGATCCGTTGTTAATAGCTCAATTAACATACACGTATCCAGAGCAATCATCACCTGCAACTGTTTTGAGTTAACATCATCTTCTTCAAGAAAACTCCAATCAATCGCAAGTTGTGGAGCCTCCTCTAAGCATTCACTCGTTTGACCTGCCACTATCTCAAAATCGCTGTTTTCTGGGGAGGCTGCTACTGGTTGCGCATCTTTTGAGATTAACAAACTGCATACAACGCTAACTAAAACAATACAAAACCGAGTCATAAAAAAACCTATACATAAATGTTGTTTGTAATATCACGTTCTTTGAGGTTTTTCCATACCATATTTAATTGTTTTAGAAGTCTTGAAATTTTTGTATAAACGTCAGCTCAGCCTCGTTCAGCAAGCTAAAGTCAATTAAACTCTCTTCATACAGAACTTGCGTTAAAGTTTCAAAACACAAATAGCCCTTATGAGGGCTTTCTTTTACAACCATCATACTTTCAATACGAATTCCATACTCACCCGTTTTATAATACCCAGGCTCATTCGATACTACCATTCCTGGCTGCAATGGTGTGTTATTCATCCGGGGTGAAATGCCTTGTGGCCCCTCATGCACACATAAATAACTGCCAACGCCATGCCCAGTACCATGGTCATAATTCAATCCCTGTTGCCACAGATCATATCGCGCTAATGCATCCAATTGATGCCCCGTTGTGCCCTTCGGAAACACACTTAGCGCCAGTCGTATATGCCCTTTCAATACTAACGTGTAAGCTTTTCGCTGCTCATCAGTAGGGTTTCCTATCGCAAATACTCGGGTAACATCCGTAGTTCCCTCACAATATTGCCCCCCAGAATCGACTAAATACAGCCCTGCAGCAGTAAACTGCTTATTAGATCCTTCTGATGCATGATAATGAACAATAGCCCCATTGCTTCCAAAGGCAGAAATGGTCGGAAAGCTTTGCCCCTTATACTGTGGGCAGTCTCTTCGAAACATCTCTATCTGTTCAGCTGCCCTTATTTCATTTAGGCTTGTTGAGTCTTGCGCATACAACCAATCCCGAAATTTTCGAATCGCAATACCATCCCAATGATGGGCTTTACGCATCCCATCAATTTCAGTATCGTTTTTGATTGCCTTCATCGAAACAATCGGTGAACTTTGAACAATCTCTCGCCCTTCAACGCAGTCTCGGTCAAAGGCTGAAACAGACGGATCAATCTGAATAGCATTCGCTTTCTTAAGATAGTCTGGCAGTTCGTCTTCTGAATGAACACACACCGCTGCAGAGATTGCTGACAAGACGTTATGGGATTGAACAGATCCTTTTTTAAAAACTATGATATCCCCGTTTTTCCATACCAAAGCCCTACATAAGGCTATAGGAGTATAGGCTAAATCCTGACCTCTAATGTTTAAAAGCCATGCCACGTCATGGGGATCATGCACATATAAAACATCTGCATGGGCATTCATAGCCTTATATACTCTGGCTAATTTAGAAGCAACTGATTCCCCTGCATATTCTAAAGGATGCAGAACTACTAAAGACTCAGGCCTCTCAGGACGATCACTCCAAAGTAAATCAACCGGATGCGGATCCAGGACGACAAGATCACAGCCATGCTGCTTTAGTTTCGTAATAAACGTGTGAGAATGCAGTTTTAGGTTTAAGCCCACAACAGGCTTTTGGTTTACTATCACTGATAGCCATGGCCACAGCTCAGATATGCTATGGATTTCAAATCCTTTAGCTTCCTCAGCTGCTTGTAAGGTATATCGGCCATCCACAAACAGATGTAAAGAGTCTTGGCCAATCACCGCAAGTCCAGCAGATCCTGAAAAGCCAGATGCCCATTTTAGCCGCTCATTATATTCAGGTACATACTCACCTAAAAACTCATCTTCACATGGCACCAATAGCCAATCAAGACTATTGTTATGAATATATTGTTGTAATATCATATAGTTCAACTATGATCTCCATCTAAGTTATTATTAGCTTTGCGCTGGAATATACTGGCACCAAGGCTATGCTCACACGCTCATAACTATACACTTTAACCTATTTTTCTTAAAGGTATCGTATCTTTTTTAGGTGCAAGCATTATGCAGCATTAATGGTTACGACGTAATCCTCGGGTGTTTTACTTAAAACGGCTGTCCACCCCAATCGGTTTTCTTTAGCTTCATTATCAAAGCTTAAACCCACTAACGTCTCCCCCTCTTTCAAAGACATCTTTAATTGAAATGTTAATTCCAAAGGGGCATAAAAGCGTATCATATCACACATCTCGGCATAGCCCCGTCCTGTTGGAACAAATGCATGAAATTGCTCCGTCGTCAGTGGCCCTACGTGCACCACAAAATGATTCCCAGACTGCCAAAACCGTTTACCTAAAAAGGTGCTGCGACCCAATTTGTTATTTCGGCCTCGTTTGGCTCCCATAAAACTACGCTGACGTCGATTAATATCAACCCAAGAACCCACAAACTGTTCAATATTCACAGGAACTTTAAAATAATCAGATAAAATTTGTTCTAGCCCAGCGGCAGACCGTGGACGCTGCCACATAATACCGGCATATTGCATTAATGCAGATGTTGATATACTTGCATATCCATCCCTTTCTGGATCTACCCCTGTAATGGCACACATCATTTGACCCACGGGGGTTTGAGTACTCGTCTTAGGTGACAACACAAAAGAGTACTTTTGTGCGACACGATAATACACGCTTAGTAATCGATGGTTAAAGATATCTAAAAACTCTTTAAGTGCAAAATCCCCTTCCCTATTTCGCTCTTCAACTTTTTCAGATAAAGGCGTTGGTAAAGAACCATGAGGGCCTGCAACACCCCAAAAATTCACTTCCATCAATGGTTTTTCATCAACCACTTGAATACGATATATATCACTACTAGGTAAACTATACGTATATCTAGAAGAAAATAATATTGGATCTTCTTTGGGTGTTAAAGTTGTACCAACTTCTGTACTGTCAGGCACAAGCTTTTGAAACAAGCGCACCGCTTGCAAAAAATTAAACTCATACGGATGACTAAATAAGCGCTTAACTACAGAAGTTGTTGACGCCCGCTGAGTGGAATCCATTCTTTCCATATTTCACCTGTGTGTTTCCATTTTAATTTTAATTCAACAAATGAATTAATCGACGTATATAAAGCCAGAAACTGCCGAATCACAGCTCCAAAAATTAAGGGGCTATGGCCTTCAAAACTGCGCTCATCTAACGTTAAAGTAATCTCTACTCCCTGAACAAACCCACGCCACGCATCTGTCGTTAATCGCCGCGTTACCAGGTGTTGTTCTGCATCCACAATTCCATCAATAAGGATATTGTCGTTCTGGTTAGCATACAGCTTAAGAATGCCTTTTAATCCTTCTGCTCCTAATGAGGTTAACGATAAATGGTTTAAATTCAAATGGGCAATCAAATTCCAATAGGCAGAGTCTGTCTCTGCAACCATCCTAGGCGGTGTTGCATGCATTAACGTTCGAATACTTGTAGTTGGAATATCAACCAACGTCATCAAAGTGCTACCCACAGGGATATCTTCGGCCATCTCTCGGTTAGTACATAATGTTTCTGCATACACCGTTGCATTCGTTAACACCTTAGGATCAAATTCTTGATCCACAAAAGATAGATATACATCAAAACCACCAAAACGGGATGGCTCGCGCTCTATCTGCCAAGATAATTTACTATTCTGAGACCTATCCCATTGCTTGTTCGCAAAATAAGGGGGGATAGACTCCACGTCCCCCGTTTCATCATTAATCATAACGACATTTTGAATCGTGTGTATTTCAGTGCTGGATTCATATCGAATATCTGGAGTTAGCTTGTATTTGATTGCTGTATGATCTAATTTTAAAGGTTCTGTGGACTTTTCGAATAAGTTTACAATCGGTACCACACCCAAACAAACATTTTGAGGACGCACTTCACGAATAGACTCATTTGATAACGGCAAGATAATCTCACAGGACTTATCTACCCGACTAAAGTCTAAATTCCAGATGCTGATGTAATGAAACTTCTTTGGAAATGCAAAATAATCCATCAACACCCCATACGCCGGATGCGAACTCCCTGGCATCGGTAGCAACTGCTCTGACACACCATACCCTATGGGATTATACCTTGAATTCATATGCCATCTGGCTTTATCTTGCCCATTTTCAATCATGTATATGTTGGTTGGCTTCGTCATCACAGCATCATAAACCTTGTGTGTGAACGATCTTTCACCCTGTAAAAAGAAATCTAAATGTCGTATTTTCAATTTATTAAAGGGCAGCCCGTGACTTCGTAAACTTATCGCCAATCCCTTTGACGTAGGATGCCCCATTGCCGGTATACCTACTTCTTCTAAATCAACAATTCTTACATTTTCTACGGTAATAGGCCACAATTTGGTTGCATAGCATGTTTTAAAGAAACATGTTTTGCCTTTCAGATCTTGCAAAAACAATTCCGTATTTTTCGGAACTGAAAACCCATCGGGTGAGTTTATCTTTTTTACATCGGCATTCAATTGAGCCACTGTAATAGAGGGTACCGGAGTAAC
>CAZMBF010000080.1:0-5228 GCA_964564365.1 uncultured Alphaproteobacteria bacterium | reverse complement strand
ATCGTTGCAACAGGATGAACAGCACTTTTGACGTGATCTGACAATCCTTGTACAGCGCTATGGTTTCGGACAAAGAAGGTACGATGAGATTGTCGATCCATGTACATCGCAAAGTATTTTCCTTTGAAGGGGTCTTGTTGAGATTCAAAATCGGTTTTGCTTTTATAACGAATGCCGATGCGGTCAAAGGCATGATTAAAGATGGCTCTTGAAAAACCAAGTTCCTCCTCCCAGCTGTCTCCCTCCCTATAACATGGATGCTGGCAGGTGGTTATAAATTTATAAAATCCTGATGAATATCGTTTAAACCAATATTCTAATCGTTCAAAAAGAATGGCAGATCGATCGGATCCAAGCCTCTTCATTAAAGATGGGGTGTATTGAATAAAAAAGCTCATAATAAATTCCCTTTTTATGAAGGTATGAGCATCTATCTCTTGACATTTATAAAATTTATGTTACATTTAATATGTAAATCGAAGTATGCGTAAGATAGATGACCCTTCTACGTTTACTTAACTCTCACTGCAATGAGAGTAATTTTTAGTATTAAGACATTCAGGCTCCTTTACAAGGGAGCCTGAATGTTTCACTTTGTAATAAGTTCCTCTAAGTTTTTCCTTGCTAGTTCTTCCAACTTTAGTTTTGCGGCATGGGCGAACCATCCGCTTCTTGTTTCAAAGGTCTTTTTCCTTGATTCATCTACTTTCTCTATTATTTCTTTTGGTAAAGCAATCTGAACTTTTACTCGGATAGCTTCTCTATTTTTAACACCAGATGGACGCCCTGCGGGTTGCATCTAAAATCTCCCGTGAATATTCTTTTTTCAACTTATACATAAGAAAGGGAAGTGTCAACAAAAAAATTACAACTGTGGAGTTGTTGTGGCAATTTAGAATAAAACACATAGCTAACCAGCTTAAAATCCGCCACATGTGCGGCTATGCGTTTATACACATTGCTGTATGTGCGGCTCTGTGCTTTGTAAGCGGTTTTTGCTGATCTTTCAAGTTTCTGTTGACACAATACCGTAAAAGTGTAATGCTGTATGTACAAAAAGGCGGTTATTATGATAGTTTCTTTTCTTAATCAGAAGGGCGGCGTTGGAAAAACAACGTTATCCATTAATTTTGCTGCAAGTATTGCATTAAAGGGAAATAAAGTTTTGTTTGTAGATGCTGATCCTCAAGGAAGTGCATTGGATTGGGCTGCAAACAGAAAAATAACTCCCATATTTCACACTATAGGAATAGATAAACCTATTCTTCACAAAGAGTTAAAAGGTTTAGCAATAAACTATGATCATGTTGTTATTGATGGTCCCCCGAGGGTATACAGTGTTGCAAGATCAGCCATAGTATCCAGTGATGTAGTCGTTATTCCTGTACAGCCATCACCATACGATGTTTGGGCTGCAAAAGAAGTCGTTGATCTTATTAAAGAGGTGAAAGACCCGTTAGAAGGCATTAGAAATATTAACTGCGCCTTTTTAATTAATAGAAAAATTGCAAATACGGCAATAGGAAGAGATGTTATAGAGGCATTAGAGCCATATGAGGTAGATGTCTTAGATTCTCAGATTTCACAGAGAGTAATATTTGCTGAAACGGCGGCTGTTGGCAGTTGCGTTCTGGAGTCAGATAACGATAGTTTAGCAAGTAAAGAAATCGAATCTCTTGTTGAAGAAATAATGTCAAAGTATGGTGATAATCATGAATAAGAAAAAAGTGGTTTTTAATTCATTGAAAACGGACAAAGAACAATACGAAAAGGTTATAGATCAATGGGTTTCTGCGGGTGAAGAGCGAGAGCACACTTTTTCAGACAAAAAAGAGCTCGCTCCTCCTTTAAAAAAACTGACTTTGCTTATACCGGAAGATTTGCATACAAAACTTAAAATATTGTGTGCAGAGTCAAAAACACCGATGGCAAAGGTAATTAATGAATTAATTAGAAAAAAGCTATTAGGATATTTTTCTGATATCTAGGCCTTTATCCTTACCAATTAAAAAGCCGCATGTACATTTATACAGCAATGCGCATTGCGTGCTTTTAATTAGAATATGGGGACGATTCTTGTGTGAGCAAATACAGAAATACAGATTATGTGTATACTTTATTATCAACAAGCAATAATAGCCCATTTTATAGAGCCCATCGCAAAAAACTTTAAAGTTTGCTTTACAAATTGAGATCGACAGATGAAATCAATAGATATTAAGCAGCATGATCTGAAGGAAAATCTCGTAATACTTTGGTTCATGTGGTCCAGATATGGATTTCCAACCCTGGCACTTTTATACTTGAAGCGTAAGTTTGATTAGCGTGATAAGCAACGAGCTGTATGTCCTGTCTTATATAATATTGTCTGTGCCTGCTTTTAGATGTTTTAGACAATCAAATCCCCTATCAATATGCAGCAATACAGCAATATGGCATAACGCATTTGCGGATGACTTAAGTTTTGTGAAGAGAAGATGATATATACTAGCTAACTAATTGAAGTTTTGGCATCGTTTAGATTGCCGCATATGCGGCAATCTGTATTAGAGTAAAACCGTTTTTGAGTTCTTGCGTTTGTATAAGTTGTTCATGATATAAAACCGAATCTTTCAGAAGAGGTTAATACAGATTGCGTTAATACTCAAAACCGACTAATTTAAACCTAGATTAAACACATAAGAATCATAAAAATGCTCAAGTGACTTATATTATGACAGTGTAAGGATATTCGCATGCAAGACAAAATATCGAATGAATCTGGAGTGAACTTGATCAAGATCCGAGGTCTTAACTTCAGTCCCCGTGAATTAGATGTCATGGCCTGTATTATGAACGGACGCACATCTAAAAAAGCTATAGCTTCCACACTTCAGATTAATCCAGGTACAGCGGCCGCCCATACGCGTAACATTATGCAAAAACTCAACTGTTCTTCATGGGAACATATTCGTGACTTTATTGAACAATCTGGGCAGGCAGAGTTCATACAGCAGCATTTAAAACGAGTGTTAGCGAGAGAGCTCTTTGATTTGCTACTCCACCAACTTGCAGATCAGTTAATAGGAGCGGCGAAACCGTTGTGTCTGATTGTCTATGAAGCTTCGGAATCAGAGGTGTTGTTACCGGTTGTGCATAAAATTGAGGAGGTTCTTAAGCGCATAGGAATTGCTGTACAACTAACGGTTGCTCAAAACATGTTCTCAATTCCCTCGACCTCAAACGTCCAAATCATTCGCCTGAGCCAACAACGAACAGGTGCAGATGTTATCACTATCGCAGACTATCCAACTTCCGAAGCATTGATGGTGAAAGTGTTAGAATTCGTAGTCGGGGAGGGGGCTTTAAAAGAGTTAAAAGCCTCTTTTGATGGATATGTCCCGCTTACGTTGGAAACGAATTCAGATCGCGCGTCTTTATCTTTTTTTAGCCATCCCTTGCAGCGATTACGGTTGAGCCAATTTGTTGCTAAGATGAAACGCTATAATCCTTTTGCAGTCATCGCTGTAGCAATATCGTTTTTAAGTGTAATAGGCTTTGCTTTTTGGGGTGTTATGTCATTTACATCACCTAAGCTAATCCGCTCTGATTTAACATTACCCCCGGCGCAGGTGTGTTTGCAACGGAGTAATCTTGTAGATACCATTCAACGTCAACTCAAGTCTCAGCAAGCAAACAGTATACCTATAGTAACGCTTGTAGGGCTTGGTGGGGTCGGGAAGACCATGGTTGCACGCATGGTTGGAAAACAGCACACCGGGGATGTGGTATGGGAACTCACTGCAGACTCTCTGTCTACGCTTAAAACATCGTTTAAAGAATTGGCTGATGCGTTAGCTCGCACCTCCGAGCAACAAGCTCTGTGGCGACACATTCAATCCATGCCGCAAGGGGAGGCTAAAGATAAAAAAACGCTTGCCTTTGTTAAAGCAGTGCTTCAAAAAGAATCCAATTGGCTATTAATTTACGATAATGTTGAAGCCTTATCAGATATGAAGGAGTACATGCCTTTAGATGCTGACGCGTGGGGCAGGGGGCATGTTTTGATCACAACGTGTAATGCAAACTTACAACATGCCTACTTTCTAACACCAGAGACAATGATCCATATGGATGAACTGACAGACGACGAAGCATTAAGTTTGTTTACACGAACATTATATGGAACTCGAACCTTATTATCCGAAGAGCAATTAAAAGCAGCAGAGTTTTTAAGGCAAATTCCACACTTTCCTTTAGATATATCTGTAACCGCCCAATATATTCGACACAATCAGATTAGCTATCAAGAGTATTTGGAACGCATGCAACAGCAGGCTTTTCATGAAACCCAAGAAGCCATGTTGCGAGAAACCCATCAGTATCGTCACTCGCGTCATCATTTAATGATGGTTTCTCTTCAGCAGGTGTTAGATTCAAATCCAGAATTCACCGATCTGCTATTGATGATGTGTTGTTTAGAGGCAACCCATATTCCAAGAGCGTTTTTAGAAACGTATAAACCCCAGTTGGTAGTGGATACGTTTATGTTGCAAATGAAAAAATATTCTTTAATTCATCAAGAATCTTCATCTGGAACGTACGCTACAGTCTCAATTCCTAAAATGATGCAAACGATCGGATTAGAGTATTTAAACACACGCATTGGCCCCGCACAACTTCCGCATCGACACATTGCGATGTTGCAAGCGATTGAAAGGGTGATCCAAAAAGCGATGGATGAAGAAAACGCAGATCTGATGAAAGTATTTGAGCCGCATCTAAAAAAGTTACTGAACCTCGATTTTCCATCGATGCAACTGGCAATCTTAAATTGTTTGCTTGGGTGTGTATCGTATTATTTGGGTGAAGATGATCAAACGTTAACGTATCTATCTCAATCGCTTAACACACTAAAAGAGAAGCCATCTCTCAATGACGGTCGGATCTCTAGGGCTCTTTCATATTTAGGGGACAGTTATAAAAATAAAGGGGATTATGCAAATGCCATTCAGTGTTTAGAAGAAGCATCAAGGCTTTATAGTCAACACGACGGACTCTCGCTCCGTCATGCACGCACCTTAACGTATCTTGGGAACACCTATCGTCTGAGTGGTATCTATGGAAAGGCACGATCCGTGTTGGAGCAAAGTTTGTCGATTTACCAAAAACATCCGAAGCGAGCACATGAAATAGCCCAGCCCCTTGGTGTGCTTAGTACAGTGTATCGAGATATGGGCGAGTATACA
>CAZMBF010000079.1:0-5409 GCA_964564365.1 uncultured Alphaproteobacteria bacterium | reverse complement strand
CGCCTTTTAAAGCAGCATCAAGATATGGAAACCATCATGAAACGGATGAAAAAACTGGGCATGGGTGGTTTAATGAAAGCTGGTTTAAAGGGTTTGTTTAATATGAAGTAAGAAAGGTAAGAAGTAATGGCATTACGTATTCGTTTAGCCCGTGCTGGAGCAAAAAAGCGCCCATACTACCGTATCGTTGTTGCAGAAGCAACTGCGCCACGTGATGTTAGTTTCGTAGAGAAAGTAGGAACATACAACCCAATGCTCCCCAAAGAACATGCGGATCGCATCCGTTTAGTTGAAGACCGTATTAAATACTGGTTATCTGTTGGTGCACAACCTACAGATCGCGTTGAATTATTCTTAGCAAATGCTAAATTAATTGCGCCACTTGTTCGTCCAGAGCAACCAAAGAAGTCTCAACCAAAGGCAAAAGCTCAGGAACGTATGAAAATGGAAGCTGAAGCAAAAGCAAAGGCAGAAGCAGCTGCGATTGCGGCAATAGAAGCTGAAAAGGCTGCTAAAGAAGCGGCTAAGGCTGAAGCAGCTGCGGCACCTGCGCCAGTTGCTGAAGAAGCACCCGCTGCGGAATAGTTGAAGGAAAAGAACAATGACAACGGCACCCGATAAACTTTGTGTAGGAATGATTACCAAAGTCCATGGCATTAAAGGTCATGTGTGTGTGCATAGTTATTGTGATACTCCTGAAGACATTTTTGATTATCATCCGCTTACGAATGCCAGTGGCACTCAAGAATTTACCTTGAAAGCCGTTGGAACTGTGCGTGGATTGTTTGTGGCATCTGTGAATGATATCACAGACCGAAACGTTGCTGAAACGCTTGCTAAAACAGAGTTATACATTACGCGCGATCAATTGCCAGAAGTTGAAGAAGACGATACGTTTTATATTTCTGACTTAATTGGGTTAACAGTAATGTCTGAAGCTAACGTTGTTTTAGGTAAGGTTGTTTCTGTGGAAAACTTTGGAGCAGGGGATATCTTAGAGTGCAGATCTGAAACGTTTAAGGCATTTATGATTCCATTTACAGAAGATGCAGTTGTAGATGTTGATTTAGACAAAGAACAGATTGTGATTTCTGAGATGGCTGAATCGTTTATTCGTGATGAGGGAGGTTCAAAATGAACTGGCCTGTGCATGTGTTAACGATTTTCCCAGATATGTTCCCAGGTCCGCTGAAAACATCCTTAATTGGAAAGGCCCTTGAGACAGAGAAATGGAGCTGTCATGCGATGAATCTGCGTGATTATGCAGAGGATAAGCACCATTCTGTGGACGATGAGCCTTTTGGCGGTGGGGCAGGAATGTTAATGCGACCCGATGTCGTTGGGCGTGCCGTTGAGGCTGCGATTCAACAGACAGGACCTAAAGTTTCCAGGGTGTATTTAACCCCAAAGGGAAAGCATTTCAACCAAGCTAAGGCTCAGGAACTGTCAAGCAACGCACAAGGAATGATTCTGTTGTGTGGACGCTTTGAAGGGATTGATCAACGTGTGATTGATCACTATGAGTTCGACGAGGTGAGCATCGGTGATTTCGTAATGACAGGCGCTGAAATGGCGGCATATTGCCTAATTGATGCCTGTGTGCGATTGTTACCCGACGTGATTGGAAAGCCAGAATCGTTAGAAGAAGAAAGCTTTTCATCAGGGTTGCTAGAATATCCACAGTATACACGACCACAAACATGGAATGGAGTGTCTGTGCCAGAGGTGCTATTATCTGGCCATCATGAGCACATTCGTAAATGGCGGTTGCAGCAAGCTGAAGAGCTTACACAAAAACGTCGCCCAGATTTATGGGCACAGTATGTTAATGAAAGGAAATTATCATGAATATTTTGGAACAATTTGAGCAAGAGCAAATTCAAAAATTGCAATCTGCAAATCGTATTCCTGACTTTCGTCCAGGTGATACGTTAAAAGTTCTAGTAAAAGTAAAAGAAGGAAACCGCGAGCGTATGCAGGCGTTTGAAGGTGCGTGTATTGCTCGTCGTAATCGCGCATTGGGGTCATCCTTTACTGTACGTAAGATTTCTTACGGTGAAGGTGTGGAACGTGTGTTCCCTTTGTTTTCTCCAAACATTCAAATCGAAGTTATTCGTCGTGGTGACGTGCGCCGTGCGAAGTTGTATTACTTACGTGATCGTCGCGGTAAGTCTGCACGTATTAAAGAAAAAGCAATTTGGGCACAACGCAAAGATGCAGCAAAAGAAGCAGCTGCTCAAGCTGCTTGGGTTGCAGCAAAGGCTCAAACTGAAGCTTAATAACATTAATACCTCCTTAGGGCGTGGCATCATGTATATGAGAAACGCCCTGGAGCTTATTTAAGGAATTCTATAAAGTATGGCTAAAGAAGATCATATCGAATTTAACGGAACAGTAGAAGAAATGCTTCCTAACTTAATGTTTCGTGTTACCCTAGAAAATGGACACAATGTATTAGCGCGGTTGTCGGGGCGTATGCAAAAGAACCGAATTCGCGTATTAGAAGGCGACAAAGTTACCGTCAAAATGACTCCCTATGACCTGACTAAAGGTCTGATTAGCTATCGGTTTAAATAATCGTGACGTTGCCAATTATCCTTGCGTCTAGTTCAGAACGACGCAAGCAACTGCTATCCTTGATTGGTGTTGAGGTGGATAAGTATGTTTCACCCGATGTGGATGAATCACCTTTAAAAAATGAGTTGCCACGTCAACTGGCCGAGCGTTTAGCATATCAAAAAGCAATGACCGTTGCGAATGAACACCGCAATCATATCGTTATTGCAGCTGACGTTGTAGTAGCCCTAGGCCGGCGAGTAATAGATAAAGCCTTAACTGATGAAGATGTGCGGCGCTTTCTGACTTTATTATCGGGGCGTAGTCACACCGTATATTCAGCGCTAGCCATTCGTTTTCCAAATGGAAAAACCTGTCAGCGATTAGTCCCAAATAAAGTGTGCATGAAGCGATTGACTACTATGGAAATTGAATCATATGTGCAAACAGGTGAGGGGATTGGCAAGGCGGGTGGCTATGCCATTCAAGGGATTGGTAGCAAATACATCAAAACGATCCAAGGATCGTATCATGCAATCATGGGCTTGCCCGTTCATGAGGTTTACCAAATATTATCGGGGGGGCTCTATTAAAGAGTAAGCCAATAATATCTACCTCATTGGGTGAGCCCTTCCCGACACCTTTGAAAAGCGCAGATCAGTTTAGTAGATAGTAGACGTCAAAATGCGCGGTTGACTATATTTCTTTGACGCAAACAAAAAAGGGCTCTTAGGAGCCCATTTTTATATACCCGTATATACGCCCAATAGGACTCTGCCACCGGCTGCTGCTAATTCAGCTAGATCAGCTTGCCAGCGCCTGTAGTAAGCATATCAATCAAACGTTGGTAGGTAGACAGTGTTTTTTTTGATTTGGATAGAGATCGCATCTGAATAATGCTGAACAAGAATGATTCCTTTATTTCGTCAAGGGTATAGCCTTCTGTTTGGCGATCGGGGTGCGATATATAAAGCGTACAAACACCGCTTAGAATGCGTTTCAGTAAATCGGGATGCGCGATTTGTGCAAATCGTTCTGGGGTTACAATCGGTTGTTCTGTGGCCGAAAGATCCACAAAGCCCTGTAAATCAATGTGTATCAGTATTGGACAGTTTTCACCTAAGTTTTCTATAAAGTAGCGCAGATTTAATTGACTGTTTCTAAGTATGATGCTTGATAACACTGGATTGTTTTTAAACGCAGATGGATCTAAAGGGTTGAAGCATGTGCAGTGCGATAGTTCGATATCAGTGTACGGCAAGATTGAATGCGGGAATGTTATAGTATCAAACATTCCTCCGACAATTTTAAGGGTTGGCTTTATTTTTGCTTGTTTTTCAACCGAAATAAAACCATCTTCTTCTTTTTCTGATTTTTTTGAGGCTTCATCAACGATTGTTGTGCGAGCGGCAAACGTACTGTTGGGAAGCGCTTGGCGACCAATCTCTGTAGGTGTCTCATCATTGTTGGGTTCGTCGCCATCCACCAATGCTGCATCGAAATGAAATCTAGCATGAGATTCTACAGGAGTTGAGGGGCTTATTGGAGTATGTTGAGCACTGTCCAGATCGGCTTCACTGGCGAAGCAAAAGTTCGAAAGTAATATAAAACTTGTAAGCAAAGTACATACAGAGTTACGGGAAAGTAATAGCTTGATTGACATGGTATTTCCTATTGATGCAAAAAAACAGGGGGGAGTATCTCCCCCCTAATAAAGAGGTTATTTTCCAAGGTATCCAAATGTAAGTGTTGATAACCAACCCCTTGGCTTTATTTCAGGAGTAGCTCCAGCTTTTTCCTTTGCGATTATATCAATAATTTTTGATGTACGAATTGCAAAGCGAATCGCGTCTTGCTTAACGAGACCATCACTTGCAAAGTTTGCCATTGTTGCTCCAGTATCTTCCATATCTATAAACAGCTTACAATTTCTATCTAAGATGCGTTGTAATAGCGTAGTAGATGCATATTGTTCTAAGAAGGTAGCTAAGTCGACACCCCTAGTACCTTTGAATGAAACTACTTCGATAGCATCACATCCTGATAAGAATGAGTGTCCAGCAAAGGGGTCTAAACCAATAGTACTTTCATCAAAGGAGACTTTCTTTAGAAAATTATTGTTTTGAAAAAACCAAGGATCTAAAAAGCCTATTATTGAGTTTTTAATTACGATTTGATCAGCGTTGTTTTCAGAGGTTTGTGTAAAAGGAAAACCTTCACTGTTTTGATGACTAATGGCTAATATACGTTGTTGAGAAGGTTGTGAATTTGAAGTGGATTTAAGAACAGTTGGCTCTGAACCGACGGCATTAGTAGAATCTTTAAGCTCTGTAGCGGCAGACATTAATGACATTGAAAGGCTTGAAACTAAAAGTGTGGATAATAATGTTTTAGTGGACATGTTAAACTCCGTTATTTGTTATTATTATTTAATAAGCCCAAAACCCTGGGGCTAGCTTGGGTCAACACTAATAAGAATAAAATGTGAATATTAAAAAAGAGTGAATTCGAATATTTAAATACACGTGTTTGTGAGCACCTAGGAAAGGACTGAAGCCTTCCTAGATTAAGAGAGCTAGTTTTTTATTTTTTGTAAGAAACCATCGGCGTCGATGCCATTTTCCTTTAGCAAGGCGCCAAAGTTTTCTCGGATCTGGAAAAAAAGCTCATCGTATAACGGCAGTTCTTTTTGGGGAAGATTGCTGAGAACATAGCTTGACACCATATCTTTAACGCCCGGATGTCCAATACCAATGCGTAATCGCCAGTAATCTTTACCTAAGTGAGCGTCAATCGATTTGAGGCCATTGTGGCCGCCATTGCCACCGCCTTTTTTTATGCGGATATCTGCGG
>CAZMBF010000078.1:0-5479 GCA_964564365.1 uncultured Alphaproteobacteria bacterium | reverse complement strand
GCATGGTCTATTGCCTTTGATGGGTGAATACGCTATCGTTATTAAATATATAATTAAATTGAGTTAATACGATGAACATACCAAAAGATGCTAAATATGTCACTCATGAAAGTATAGCAAGTGCAGTGCTATACATGTTTTTGGCGATGTTCTTGTTTACAACGGCAAATACGGTTGTAAAGTACCTGGGTATGCTAAACCCAGCGCCGGTTCAAATTGTGTTTTTTCGAAACCTCATCCCATTTTGTGGGTTGTTTGTATACTTTTATATATTTCATCAACGCACTCACAAGGTGAATCGTACTACACTTAAAAGCTTTGGGTTTAGAAGCGTATTTAGCACGATTGGTTTAAGCAGTTTGTTTTATGCCTATATGCATGGGAACCTGGCGGATGTGACAGCCATCAGCTTTACAAGTCCTTTGTTTGTAAGCATTTTGGCCATACCTCTTTTACAGGAGCATCTAACTTGGCAACGTGTGCTAGGGTTATGCATTGGATTTATAGGTGTAGTCGTCATTACAAATCCAACGGGAGAGGTCAGTATGATTCCCGCTGCCTGTGCGTTAGTCTATGCACTGAGTGCAGGATACCTTATGACAACTGATCGCAAATTGAGGCATTATTACTCGGGCGCAGAGATCGTATATTTCTTTTCGATAGGGTGCGTTTTGGTCAGCACAGTGCCTACAATTGTGTATTGGACTCCGTTAGAGTTTATGGATTGGATAGCATTATTGGTTGTTGGAGTATTAGGTGGGCTTGCACAGTTGTGTATAGCCTTAGCCTATCGCAGGGCAAGGGCAACGTTGGTTGCGCAAACTGCCTATATTTCTGTTATTATTGCAGCAATATATAACTATTTCTTATTTGATACCAAACCCACAATTCGTTTAATTATTGGTGCAATTCTAATAGCGCTTGGTGGCATATATGTGGTATTACATGAGCGAAAACACGGAGCAAAAGGGTGAGATTAGCATTGTATCAACCGGATATCGCACAAAATACAGGAACTATCTTGCGCATGTGTGCATGTTTAGGGGTGGCAGCAGACATTATTGAACCATGTGGCTTTCCGTTTAATTCTCCCAAATTTAAACGAGCCGGAATGGATTATCTGCATCATGTTCAATTAGAGAGACATAATAGTTGGGAAGATTTTTATGCTCAAAAAATTGGACGCTTGGTATTGTTGACGCCTCATACAGACAACAGTTATTATGACTTTAAGTTTGAACCGTCAGATGTTTTAATTCTGGGGCAGGAAACATGCGGTGTTCCAGAATCTGTCATGAATCAGGCAGATGTTTTAATTAAAATACCCATGAGTCAGGGAATGCGATCATTAAACGTAGCCATTGCTGGCGCAATGGTGTTATCAGAAGCGCGGCGTCAAATAACAAAAGGTTAGTGCAAATTAGCGCTAAACTTTTCTATTCATCCTAACCACTTCTTGCTGAGACTGAACAATTTAGCCTTAAATAATTTAGAATCCTATAATTCAGTTCTCGATTTTTACAGTATGATCAGATAGTATAAACAAAAATAGAAATGTTAATGTCGACAACAACAACACTTTTAGCAATTTTGGATGGATGGGGAATGCGTGATGATCGATCCCACAATGCGATTGCTTTATCAAAAACTCCAACGTATCAACGACTACTTAAACAGTATCCATGGACTATTTTACGAGCCTCTGAAAGTTTTGTAGGGTTGCCCAAAGGTCAAATGGGGAATTCAGAGGTAGGGCATTTAAATATAGGAGCAGGGCGCTTGGTTATGCAGCTGTTACCTAGAATCAATGATGCTGTTTTGCAAGATGACATTTTGATTGCACTGCCTAATCTAAAGCCGCTGATTCATGAGTTGAGCTCTAACAAACGTAGATTACATTTGATGGGGTTGTTATCCACAGGTGGGATTCATAGTCATCAGACACATGTTGAACGATTGTATGATGTGTTTGTTGAAAATGGCGTTGAAGTAGTTATGCATGCTTTTTTAGATGGGCGTGATGCGCCTCCATCATCAGCACTGGAGATTATAACTTCATTTTGCAGCAATGGAAAACGAAAGATTCACACCCTAGGTGGTAGATATTTTGGGATGGACCGTGATAAACGATGGGATAGGGTTCACAAGGCATATGATGCAATTATGCATGCAAAAGGGGGATTGTATGCAGATCCATTAAGCTATGTGCAAGGCTGTTATGATAGGGCGTTGACTGATGAGTTTATACCACCCGCAGTAAATGTGGAATATGACGGTTTTACTAATGAAGATGCAATCTTTATGCTCAATTTTAGGGCTGATCGCGCTAGACAGTTGTTGCATGCTATTCTTGATCCAGAGTTTAAAGAGTTCAATCGTAGGGCATCTGTCCGTATCTCAAAAGCCTTAGGAATGGTGTCTTATTCTGAGGTGTTGGATCAATGGATGGATGTGTTTTTTCCACCCGCAGAACTTAAAAATACATTAGGGGAATATGTTGCACAACACGGATTAAAACAATTGCGTGTTGCCGAAACTGAAAAGTATGCACATGTTACGTTCTTTCTAAACGGAGGGCGTGAAGAACCATTTAAGGGTGAAGATAGAGTTTTGATTCCATCGCCCAAAGTAGCCACCTATGATTTGCAGCCATCAATGTCAGCAGATGCGGTTACTGAAGCTGTGTTAAACGGTATTGGGAAGTATGATTTAATTGTCGTTAACTATGCAAACCCAGATATGGTCGGACACACGGGTGTTTTAGATGCAAGTATAAATGCCGTTGAAACCATAGATCAAGAGCTGAGTGTATTAGAAAAAGCCATTTTGAATAATGGTGGGGCCATGCTGATCACTGCAGATCATGGAAATATTGAAACGCTGTGGGACCCAGAAACGAATCAACCTCATACAGCCCATACGATGAATCCTGTTCCGTTGATTGTAGTGCAACGTGACGCTAACTATAAACTTAAGCAAGGCGCATTGTGCGACGTTGCGCCAACTCTCTTACGAATAATGAAACAAGAACAACCCGTGGAGATGACTGGGAAATGTTTAATCGAATAATACTTGGGGTAGTTCTGCTGGCTGGTATGCATACGGCAGTTGCAGGGAGTCCAACTTCTAAGCAATTGGGGTGTAGTACACATTCATTAATGGCAGAGATTAATCATCATAGATTAAACCAATCTACATTTGTGTCTAACCCGCAAGCCTTAAAGCTGGGTAGGCATAAATTTTTATTAAGCAGACTTGGAAAGCCAAAGGCTTTAAGAGAACACGGAAAACCGCCCATTCAAAAGATTCAGCCAGTTAGAGTTGAACAGCTTGTACCAAAGCTTCCAGAAGAACCTACAAGATACAAATTTAATGCGGCAGTTGAAGAAGAAAGTGCAGCCAAGCATAACTTTAATTGGACAATGATGCCACCTGTAAATTCGCCGATTTCTCAACGATTTGGGACTGGTGAAGCTCGATTTGCCCATGGTATAGTATACAAGGTGAAATCAGATCAAGTGGTACATGCACCCATTGCGGGGGAGGTTATTTTCTCTGGAGTGATGAAAGAGTTTGAGCATGTGATCATGATTGAAAAAGATTTAGAGAATGTTATTTTAGTTGCAGGGATTAGTAATTCTAATCTTAAGTCTGGGGAAAAAGTGTTCCGTGGACAAAAAATAGGTGCAGTGATAAAAGGTGGGTGGATATATGTGGAGTTCCGAAATTCTGGAAATCCAATTGATCCCAAAAAGATTTTAGCGTCAGGAAGTGTAAATGAAGAGTAAATATATAATGCGTTTTTCGTATAGTCTTGGATTATTAGTTTGGGTACTGTCTGCGTGCAGTGGCATGTCATCTCCGTCCAAATCAGTGGAAGCAAATCCAAACGACGTTGTTCCGAAATCAGACAGTTCTCCTGTAGCCGAACAGCAACCTAAGATTGATGTGTTGAAAGATGTTCTTTTCCCTCAAATTTACAGTGTGATTAAGCAATATTACGTGGAGGAGCCTAATCAAGAATTGATGATTCAGGGGGCAATTAATGGGATGTTATCTGCTTTGGACCCTCATTCAAGCTATATGGGGCCCAAAGAATACAAAGAGTTTAGAGAGCATACACAAGGTTCAATGCTAGGTGTTGGAATTCAAATCGTTCCAGATCGTGGCGCAATTCGCGTAATCGCTCCTATCGAAGATACACCGGCCTACCGTGCTGATATTAAATCTGGAGATTATATTATCAAAGTTGATGGTGAGTATGTGTTTGGGTTGTCCGTCGATGATGCTATTCGCAAACTTAGGGGTACAAAGGCTGGAACTGAAGTTACGGTCAGCATTTTTCGTAACGGAGAAATGCTTGAAAAGACTATGAAGCGAGAAGAGATTAAAATTAACTCTGTAAAATGGGGGGTCTTTCAAGAAGTAGGGTATATACGTATTAGTACGTTTGATGAAGTTGCTCCAGCAGATTTTATTACTGCCATTAAAGATATTAAACGTAAATTGGGCTCAAAATTAAAAGGCCTAGTTTTAGATGTTCGATATAATCCTGGTGGATTGCTAAATCAGTGCGTCCAAATGTGTAATCAGTTGCTGGATGATGGCGTTGTGGTTTCCTCAAAAGGACGTGACGAAAATCAGAATGCGGTCTTTAAAGTTGAACCAACAGGACTTACTAAAGGGATCCCAGTTGTTGTGATGATTGATGAAGGCTCGGCATCGGCGGCTGAAATTCTTGCGGCAGCAGTTCAAGACCATAAGCGTGGGTTGGTGATTGGAACGCAATCCTATGGAAAGGGGACGGTTCAAGTTGTTGTTCCATTTGGCGGCAAGAAGAGTATTCCTGAAAGTGATGTGTTTGCACCCTTGCGTGAGGAAAGAGCAATTCGGTTAACAATCGCCCGATACTATACGCCTAGTGGTAGGTCCATACAGGGTAAGGGGGTTGTTCCGGATATCATTGTTGAACCCGCCAAGATTGAAAAGTTACAACGTCAGGAAATGTTTAGGGAAAGTGATTTCAAAAACGCACTAGATGTTTCAGAAACAGAGCGTAGAAAGAACAACTTCTTTAATGAAGAAAAGAAAAAGCCTGACGCAAAAGAAACTCAGCGTAAATCAAGGGCTGTAAAAAAACAATTAGATCAAGAGCGTTTAACTGAAATGTACGAGGAAGACTACCAGTTCGTGCGTGCTATCGATACCGTAAAGACGTTAAGTTTGGTGCAGAAGCCTAAAGAATAAATAGGCTCCTTCGCATTCTGCTCAGGAGGCTTTTCACAGCCCACCCAACCTGGATGAAGCCCGTTGGGCTACACTGCGGTTTTCCCACCCATGACGGCAAAGCCGTCAGAATAGGGGAGCAGGCAAAGGTGCAACGCACCGAGAGCCTGCCAATTTATAGCGCTATGCGCAAAACTTGGGGGCAAGCCCCATAACTGTTGAAAGTGACTAGAAGAAAAAGCTATTGTTGGAA
>CAZMBF010000077.1:0-5489 GCA_964564365.1 uncultured Alphaproteobacteria bacterium | reverse complement strand
CATTAGAAGGTGAACGTAACATCCGCGTTATTAACAATGACGACAAGTGGAACGCAAGTGTGTTTGCAACTGTCGGGGTAATGTTTTGATTCTTTGTATTAAGAAGATCATGAAAAGTTACATTACAAGTTTCTGCGTTTTATTAAGTTTAGTGTGTGGCGCTGTTATTAACGCTACACCCTCATTAGCAGTAGTTAAAGATCAAGCTAAATCATCTGTCCATTTAAAAAAGTCGTTTTTGCAATATTTTCCCGGCAGCAAGTGGGATGCACAACAAAACATTCCTGAACAAATTGTTGATGGCAATATAGTTTTAAGACCCTTGCGACATGGAGATGAAGCATCTGAAGTGTTAGTGTTTGATCTACATAGTAAGCAATCAAATATAACGGAGTATGCAGATGGACGGCGCAAAACAATCGAAGAATCAGCCGATATGTTCAAACTCCTGGCTGGACGTTGGGATCAAGGTATATTGTATAGTGGCTTTGGTGTGTTTTGGCTATCGCCTGAAGGCGCTTTAGTTCCGGTTGGAATGGTTGGAGTTGGCTGGTCAGGAGTAGATGGTGTTGGTGAGTTTTTTATTCTTCTAAAAAGTGAACATCGAACAAAAGGATATGGCTCTAAAATAGCTAATATTATGGAGAAATGGACTAAGTTTCTAATGGACATGGAGGTTAAGTTTGGGCAAAAATCATTAGACACCGTTATTGCAACTTCGAATGTAAACAATACAGTGTCTCAAAGTCTATTAGCAAAGGCCGGGTATTTGCCGGCAATGCAAGTAGACGCAAATCGTTTTAAAGGAACTTCAATTATCCTAGAACGAGTTAAGTTTTCTGTTGAGGCAGCTGTACCCTCAGATAGTTGGGATAAAGAGAAGCCCTTACCGTTTTCGCAACTGGGAGTTTTGAGTAATTCAAAGCATGGAACTAAAAAGGCTTTGTTTGTTTTTAGGCAGAAAGTAAAGTAAGTAACTCTAAGAATGATAAAGACACCCTCAATCGCCCTTGGCATAGAAACAAGCTGTGATGAAACCTCTGTTGCGTTGGTGACAGGGGATCGTCGCATTCTTGCGCATCGTGTGGCCAGTCAGATTAAAGATCATGAAGTCTTTGGTGGCGTGGTGCCCGAAATCGCAGCAAGAGCTCACCTTAGTTTATTGCCAGGGCTTTTGGATCAAGTGTTTAAGGATGCTAACCTAAAACCACGGGATATTGATGTTGTTGCTGCAACCACAGGGCCTGGGTTAATTGGCGGAGTTGTCGTGGGTACAATGGCGGCAAAGGCAATGGCTGCGGCGTTGGATAAACCCTTTGTCGCGGTAAATCATTTAGAAGGACATGCGCTTACGGCACGATTAACCAACGATGTGCCCTTTCCATTTGTATTGTTGTTAGTCTCTGGCGGCCATTGTCAGACGATGTTAGTAGAAGACGTTGGTAAATACGATATTTTGGGTGTGACAGCAGACGATGCGGTGGGTGAGTGCTTTGATAAAGTGGCAAAAATGCTCGGGCTTTCTTACCCCGGTGGGCCACAGATTGAAAAGAAAGCAGCCTTTGGGAACGCAAAAACCTTTAATTTCCCACGTCCTATGATTGGCCAGAAACACTTAAATTTTTCGTTTTCTGGGTTAAAAACAGCCGTGCGGCAAACGATCCAGAAACTTCATCTTCAATATGGTGAGACCTTACCAGATAATGTCATTGCTGATGTATGTGCCAGTTTTCAAACAACGGTTGCAAAGGTATTGTATGATCGTGTAAAGCAGGCCTTTATTCATACGGTATCAGAAAACTCTGCGTATAAACAATTTGTAGTGGCAGGTGGGGTTGCGGCTAATCAAACAATTCGTACAGCGTTGCAGAAAGTATGCGACGAGTTTAAAATGACGTTTCATGCGCCACCTTTAAGTTTATGCACTGATAATGGGGCGATGATTGCTTGGGCTGGGATTGAACGCTTCCAGAAAGGGCTAATAGATACCCTGGATATTAAACCGCGCCCGCGGTGGCCGATGGATCAAATACGATGGAGCACATCATGATCGCCGTCATTGGTGCAGGTAGTTTTGGAACAGCGATTGCACACTGTTTGGCGCGTAACGGTCATGACGTTACATTAGTGACTCGGAATGCCGATCGTGCTGCAGCCATAAATGACCTGTCGCACATTCCAGATTATCCCTCTGTTCTAAGACCAGTCAATTTAAAAGCAACTGTGAATATAAACGAAATTAAACATGCCGATCGCATTGTTATGGCGATTCCAACTCAACAATTAAGATCGTTTTTAAATGAGCATAAGGCTCTGTTTAAAGAAATCCCAGTCCTGTTGTTACAAAAAGGAATTGATAAAGAGACTGGATTGTTTCCTATAGAGATTGCGGCAGAGTATGTTAAGGGGAGTATATCCGTGTTGTCTGGGCCTAACTTCGCGGATGAGCTTTTGATGGAAATGCCAACCGCTACTACGATTGCAGCTTCAGAAGAAGCCAACGCGTTGGAGTGGGCTGAGTTATTTAAGTCGTTATCGTTTAGACCCTATGTTCATACAGATGTTATCGGTGCACAGGTGGGGGGGGCTATCAAAAACGTGATTGCAGTGGCCTGTGGAGTTGTAAACGGATTAGGGCTAGGGCAAAACGCAACAGCGGCTATTATAACCCGCGGTTTAGCAGAGATGTGTCGTTTGGGAAAAGCGTTAGGAGCGCAAACGGATACCTTTTTAGGGCTTTCGTGTCTTGGCGACTTAACCCTTACATGTAACAGCAAAAAGTCTAGAAATTTTCGATTTGGTATGGCTCTGGCTAAGAATGAACCTTGGGATGAAGTGACTCAGGGAACGGTAGAGGGCTATCATACAGCGTTTAGCGTAAAGCTATTAATTCATAAGTATGGTGTGAATATGCCTATCTGTGAAACAGTTCAAGAGATAATTGATGGGAAGCTGTTGTTAAACGAAGCAATAATAAAACTAATGAACAGAGATTTAAAACAAGAGGTACAATAATGTTGCTGATTCCATTTCATAATATTGATCCAGTTATATTTTACGTTAGTCCATGGTTTTCATTAAATTGGTATAAGTTATCATATATTGCAAGTGTATTGTTTATACTGGTAGTAAGTGATCGGATGTCTCAAAACTACAAAATAGGCTTTCCTAAAAACATATATAAAAAATCTCTGTTTTGGGCCTTGTTAGCAATGATTGTTGGAGCAAGACTAGGAGATGTTTTTCTGTATGACTTTGATTACTACATACAGCATCCAATGGAAATTTTAGACACAAAGAAGGGGGGGATGTCTTTTCATGGAGGGCTAATGGGAGTTTTAGTTGCTGCAATACTGTACTCTAGATATCACAAAATAAATTTTATACGTGTTTGGGATATAGTGGCGGTAAATCTTCCAATATCTTCAATCTTTCTGCGCTTAGCTAACTTTATTAATGGTGAATTGTACGGGCGTGTGACGGATGTTGCGTGGGCAATGCCATTTCCAAAGGGGGGAGGCGTTCCACGACACCCAAGTCAGTTATATGAGGCATTTTTCGAAGGGATTGTTTTATATGTGGTCATGCGTGTGATATACAAATATTTGCATCAAAAGCCTGGCGTTGTAAGTGGTTTTTTCTTCATAAACTATGGTGTTGTACGTTTCTTTGTGGAATATTATCGAGAGCCTCAGGCGTTATCATGGATCAAAAGTGATTATTTGTCGGGGGGACAGATTTTGTGTTTAATGATGATAGTCATAGGCATGATTTGGATAACGGTTGCATGGGTTGCCTGTCGATCAAAAACTCAACTGTGTAAGGAGTAGAATAATGTTGCTGATACCTTTTCATAATATTGACCCGGTCATAGTTCGGATTAGTTCAGAGCTGTCATTGAACTGGTACGGATTATCATACCTTGCGGGGGTTTTGTTTGTAACTCTGGCCAGTGAGCGCATGTCTCGACAGTATCAGTTAGGCTTTCCTGAAAATATCTATAAAAATGTCATGTTTTGGGCGATGGTGGCGATTGTTGTTGGCGCACGGTTGGGCGATGTCATATTTTATAACCATGATTATTATTTGCAGCGACCTTTAGAAATTCTGGCTACATGGAAAGGCGGAATGTCATTTCATGGTGGGGTAATTGGAGTTGTTGTGATGTCTTTATTTTATACGCGCTATCACAAAATAAACCTTATAAAATTTTTGGAGGTAGCAGCTGTAAATGCTCCGATTGCTTTAATGTTTGGCAGGTTGGCGAATTTTATTAATGGTGAGCTGTATGGTCGGGTGACAGATGTTGCCTGGGCAATGCCATTTCCCAAAGGAGGGGGATTGCCACGACACCCAAGTCAACTATACGAAGCATTTTTTGAGGGGATAGTTTTATATGTTGTTTTGCGGGGGCTCTATAAACATGTACATAAAAAGCCTGGAGTTGTTGGGGGAAGCTTTTTAATGGGGTATGGCGTTGCACGTTTCTGTGTTGAATATTTTAGAGAGCCAGAAGCCTTATCGTGGATAGAAAGCAGCTATTTTTCAGGGGGTCAGATTTTGTGTTTAATCATGATTGCCATGGGTGTTGTTTTGACGTTTGGGGCTTTGTGGGTAAGTCGAACTAAGATTGAAACGCATCCACAATAACCTGAAAGGTTTGACGGTTTAAACTGGCGCCGCCCACAAGTACACCTTTGAGTCCGGGAATGTTACGAAGTGTTGCAGCATTCTTGTCTGTGACCGATCCCCCATATATGATGGGGGTGTCTGAGTTTAATCTGTTTTGAATTAATTCAAACACCTCTAATATTTCAGTGTTAGTTGGTACTAATCCTGTGCCAATAGACCAAATGGGTTCATAGGCGATCACATATTTACCTTTATTCAACCCTGCGGTGGATTTATCCAGTTGAGATAACAACGCTTGCTGAAAGCGATGCTCTTTTCTAGCCTCCAGAGATTCACCGATGCAAATAATAGGGATGATTCCATGGCTAATTGCCAGTGTTGCTTTTGCATTAACATGATCGTCGGTTTCATGGGCATACAAGCGACGTTCTGAATGTCCCAGAATGACATACTGACACCCCAGGTCTTTCAGTTGAGAAACGCTGATTTCACCTGTAAAAGCCCCATGGGTGGATTGATGGCAGTTTTGTGCTCCAAGAAGTATGGGTGAAGATGCCAGCAAAGGTAGATAGCATGCTGGTGGGCATACTATTGTATACACTCCATTTCTTGGAAGGAGACTATGAAATTCATGGATCAGTTTTTGGGATCCATTCATTTTCCAATTTGCGACGACGATATTTTTCATACCTCTATCATATCTGTAAAATAGAATTTCAACCAAGCTTTTTTATAGAAATAGAATTAAGCACGTTTCCTTTGTTCACGCGACAGAACCCCCGCTCCCTGCAAAAGTCGTAACCGTCTAAGTAACCCCGCCATATCTGGAAGGAGGGTTGGATTTCCTGGGCTTTTAG
>CAZMBF010000076.1:0-5573 GCA_964564365.1 uncultured Alphaproteobacteria bacterium | reverse complement strand
GAGAGCACGACTAATAATCATATCTTGTTCAATCATCGGTAAAAACTGCCAGGGGGTATGATCCCACCATTCTTCTACATATCTCTCAGTAATCATACCTCACTCTCTATCTTAACATTTTCAATGATTTTCCATTTTTTGTTCCGCGGATACCCTTTTCGGTCCATGCCAGGTTCCATAGGAACATATAGTTTCATTTTGTTACTTAAATACTCTAAAAGTTTTTCCGTTATCATGACTTTCTTATCTTCGTCTTCTGTTTCGATGTGATCTAGAGTATACCCTAATCTTTGTACCCAGGCTTTTTCATCAAGAAGTTTAGCCAACTCTATTACGCGCGGGATATCAATCGAGGCGATAAGTTCAGATAGAAGAGTTGCAATATGATTTAAACCGCAAGACCGTTTAGAATAATAAAACAAATCAAACACCAGGAGTTCAGGCGATGCAATATTCAGATACCCAACAGGGGTAAATAGTTGATTAATCGGGAGCGACTTAAGATCTTGTTTATACACCGCGTCAATACTGACACTCCCAAACTCTAACGGATGTTGGATGCGCCTGTTACACACGACTTGAAAGCTGTTGGGGCGTTGATGGGTGGCACCATAATGCTGTGCAGCTGATAACAAACTTACATAATAAGGTTGATTTAGATGCTCCATAAGCAAAACCACAAGTTCTTCTGGTGGTATGGATCCTTGTCGCTGATATTCCGGAGGGACAATAACATAAAACCCGCGGGCTGGGCTTATAATATCTCCTTCTTGTTTTAATCGATGAAGTCCAACTAGCGTCGCTGCATGGGCTGTTTTTAATTCAGTTATTAGCTGCTGAATCGTAAATGAACGTTTACCATTCTTTCTTAGGTCTTTTATATACTTATGAAACATACTCATGCTTATACAATAATTAACATATATGATATTATGTATACATGATAGGCATATATTTGTATACAAATTGTTAAAATTAATATATTTTTGGTAAGTGTATAGTATAGTAGAACTAAATATAATTGCCTGGAGAATAGCATGAACCAATTTCCGATAAACAACAATACCTCCGATAGTCAAACTCACACCATTATGGAATCTCCTATCTGGATCGGTCGTTTGCATAGTTATTGGCCTACCTTTGCTGTTACGTGGTTCTCTATAGCTTGGTTAGGCCCGCTTCTTTTAGATAAATATTTTCCTGCTATGATAACGTATTCCTTCATTTTTGCTATACCTCTTATTCTTGCTTCGTATATAGACGAGCATTTTACTAGTACATTTTTTAAGCGTGATTGGGAAGAATCTAAAAAGATGGATGCCTTGTCCATTCGAGGAATCCCAGTTCCAGTAATTCGTGAATATATAGAATTCCAAATTTCCTTACGTAAAAAGTTTATTGTGTATTCTGTATCCATATATGCTGCTTCACTTGTCTTAATGTGGACCCCAAATTTTGAGAAGGTTTTTACAACTAATATAATATTGTTGATAAGCACATTTTTCGGCGGAATTATTCGCACAAAGATAGGTACTGACAAATTTGGTTTTAATAGCTCATATTTCAGAGAGGTCACTGAGTTTAAATCCTTTCGTTAATCTTTCTTCTTGTCACTATCTGACACATTTGGATTTGAAAGTTCCGATGGAAAGAACGTTGCTCTCCCTGCTTTAAACCCTATCCATTCCTCATCGCTTTCCTTATAGTCTTCTCGCATGTGGTTTTTTACATCTTTCAACGATTGATCTTGGGTATGCAAAGCTTCTTTTACGTTGACAGCTGCCACGGCGTCTTGCTTTTGTAAAAAACCTCTTTGATTCTGAATATTTTGACTAACGTCACTTAATGCGCTTGTTTCTTTTAATGCATCCCGTTTTGAATCAAACGATGCACGACCAGACTTATCCATCCCGACCACTGATGCATCGTGTTGTTTCGACAGTGTTGAAGCCGCAGTGTGAAATCCAGAATCTGAGGCTACTCGCGAATCCATTTGAACCATAGCTTCCTGTTCAATCTTGTGTTGGTATTCCATCATTTTTTGTTGTCGATAAGCGGTAGGTTCTGGCGCACGACTGTTCCAGATTTCTAACGCTTTTGCCGTTCCGCCTGATTGTTGCTCAAACCATCCCCAGAATTGATCTGTGTAGTTTTGATCCATTCGTACACTATTGTCCCTCGAATAGCTCGCACTTCGACTCAATGTTTCTGATGCAGAAAGATGCTGACCTATACTTTTACTTAAATGATCAGAGCGATCAAACGTTGTTGATAACGTTTCCGACAACCGTTTCCCCATATCTTGCCCTTCACTAAACTCTGTGTTTTGTGAGAATCGCTTTAACTGTGACATACTTTCTGTAAAGTCTTTACTCGTTGCAATACTCATCGCATCCTCTATCATCTGCTGCTTTGATGCAGATCCAGAATAGTTTGCACCCAAATTAGCAGAAGCACTCAAGGCCACAGGCCCAAGGTTTCCCCCCATACCCGCTGTTCCGTTTAATCCTGCAAGATAGCTCATGGCTCGGCTTTCTTCGATGCCATATTTCTTAGCAAACGTTTGTGCTTGAGACATCACTGTTTGCATCGATTGTTGAGTGGAGGTATCAATACCCATACTTTGGCCAGCATTTACTCCAGAGTGCTGTCCCATGTGTTGATCAAACGACGCCATTTCACGGTAGGCGTGATCCCAGGATTGATTCAATTGCGCCCCTTCACTATAGGCTGAATTCATCGAAGATTCTGCGCGTCGTTGATATCCATTGGACAAACTCTGTCCTACAGAGAAGTTCACGGGTAAGTGGGATACTTTTTGATCCATCACAGACCCCTCAGGCGTATAGGTCATATCATAATGTCCCGTAGACTCTTGCATGTATCCATCACTGAACCTGGCGGCTAATCCCTGTTGATTCATCTGTGCTGTATTATACTGCGTATTTCCCATACTCACATTGCCATAGCTGTAATTTCCCGTCACCTGCTCTTGGGCCGCAGCTCCTGCTGCACCTTGAGATGCCTGCATCATGTTTCCGGCGATATGCACAAAGGAGGACATTCCACCCTTTAGAATCATGTACGCTAGGACCGGCACAAACAATGAGGCCCACCCTGCATAGGCCACCATATCAGTATAAAGATTCGCTAAGGGCGTTGCAGTAGCTAGGCTCAAGCCCTTACCCGCCCCACCAAGACCCGTCCACGTTTCTTGAAACTTTAAGATCTGTTCTGACCTGCTTTTAGCGGCCGATTGTAAAATAAAGTTCAGCACCGCATAGACCGGCGGCCATAGGTTAATCCAGACCACCATCTCCGCCCATCGCACAAACGTTCGGATTCCCATTGGAAACGCTAACATCGGTACCACAAAGATAAATGACACTAAAATCAAAGCTTCAAAGATGACCCGTGTAATCACCACACTTTTACCCGCAAGCCCCCCTGCGATCATCATCGTACTTTGCTGTTGCAAGTAGGCTCGCTGCACCGCAAAGTCATGTCCTAGACCAAGGCTGGACGCCTTGGTTTCTACCCCCTCAACAAAGCTATGCAGCATGAGCTGTTGTCGAAGTATCGTCTCTGCGGACTCCGAAATCCCTGTGAGGGCTTGAAACGCGATCGGCATGTGTTGAAAGATCTTTTTTTTAACTGCAACTTCGGTTTGAATGTTGTGATCCAACTTGCTTGCAGCTTCCCGGCACGAACAATAAGTTGCAGTTGGAGAGCGCTCATCGTCTTTTTGAATCCAATAGATCCCGCGATTTTGAGACGTGCGATCCCGTATAAACGGCCACAAATCCACTTTGTTCTTTAAGTTATCAATAGAATACCGCCCAAGCATCACATCATAGGTAATACAGTTTACTACAAAGTTTCGCATGTTCTGTTCTGCGGTTGGATCCGTCCATGTGAAGTTGGCAATCTCCATCATGTGTTCCGCTCCGAAGATATGTCCGGTGGTGTTATAGGATAGCTTATCGGGAATGCGTAACGCAGACTCAATGGCTCTGGTAATCTGATATCCGAGTCCACTGGAAAGTTTCGATACCAGTGCTAATCCATAGGGAACATTGGCCACACTCTTTTCGGATTGCGTAATAATGTCTTTAATGAACACTTGAGATTTTGGCATAAAGAACAGGCCATATCCGATCACTAATGGTAAGAACCACGTCTTTACCAACTCTCCGACCGATTGATGACTAAAGAACGCCTTAATCACCGCCATCGTGAGTCCCATCATCCCACCAATTGCAAACAACTGCTTTAAAACACCCCCATTATGTAACTTAGCCACCCCTTGAAAGATGTTATATAAAATATCCCCGCCCCCATAAGTATAAATGATCATCTGCACCCTCCATGTTGGTTACAGTCTAATGGCGAAATGATATCTTTATAGTACTTTTGTAGTATCATTCTTGTCATATATCCCTCATATTAAAATGGTATAAGCGCACGCATACGTGAGTACATATCCATCTCCAATAATTTTATTTTCCGTTCAAGAGCGAGCAACTGATCCATCCGTTTTTGTGTTTTGTGTTCATACTCACGAACTCTTGCTTCCACGCGGTTCAGGCTTTCTTCATAACGCTCTAATACGGTTGCATCAAACTGAATTTGCATCTTTCGTGCGATATTGAGTCGAATCACATCCAATACATTTCGGATGTATTGACAGACGATGTCAATGGCCACCGCATCCGCATATTCCGCTAAACTTATGGGAGCCGCCCCTTGTCGATAAGCGGACATGACATTCAAAATTCGAAGTAGTGGCAATCGTGTCTTATTGAGTAACGCAATCTCTTCATCCGTAAAGGGTTCATCCGTCGTCACTTTACGTTGCATACGCTCAAGCAAGATTTTCACTTTGGATTTGATCGCAAGATCAGGTCCAATTGTTACAGCACTTTCAGAGACCTCTAAACATTTGGTCGTTGATCCACTGTCTCGACAACTATAAATGGGTGCACTTCCTCCCTCCATCAGGTTTTGCATAAACTGTTCATCAAACACTTTGGATGGAAATGCGTTCACTTTAAGTTTACCACCGGGTTGTTTTTTAGAAACGACCGTTCCAGTAATACTCATAAACACCTGTTTCAATGCAGCCCCTCCACTTCCTGCCGCAAAGAATGGATCATCATGAATGACCTTCCAGGCAATATTAAACTCATCCTTTAAGATATTTGGATTCTCGGTTTCGGCTCGATTCATGGTGGAATTATAGGCGGATGCTTCAGAGCATCCATGGCGTGACGAGATATAATCACTCATAATCCCACTCCCAGAAGCCTGAGACCGACAGATAGCTTGGCTTGCCATTTGAGATCGTGGCCAGGCGGCAGAAACTAAACTAGCGGCTGTTTCACAGCTGTTAATCCCAATCCCATTGATGGTATTCGCCCACGATTGGAGTTGTTTAACATTGTTCGCAAACTGAGGCGAGACCGTCTCTAACGCCAGCATAAAGGCGTAGCCGGCAGAGCTGGTGGCCACACTTTTCAATGTTTGAACGATTTTTTCACCCGAGATGAACGAGAATCCTCCGGCATAGATAT
>CAZMBF010000075.1:0-5663 GCA_964564365.1 uncultured Alphaproteobacteria bacterium | reverse complement strand
ACCTGCGACTTTTTTTGTGAGGGTGTCCGGAGATTCCATGACTGGAGCAGGGATATATCCCGATTCAATACTGGTGGTTGACCGATCTGAAGAACCAAAGTCTGGGAAAATAATAATAGCGGTCATTAATGGTGAACTAACGGTTAAACGATTACACAAGGGTAGGGACGCGGTGCAATTGCTTCCAGAAAACCCAAACTATCTGCCCATTCACATTACTCCAGAAATGGACTTCTCCATTTGGGGCGTGGTCACGTATGTGATTCACAAACCGTAACACAGATAATTCAAACAGTTGATGGGTTTTGCGAGTAATATTTGTAGACGCGGTTCATTTTGCTTGATCTAGAAGAAAAGCGCTTATTTAAAAGGTAAAAGTTTAAGTGAGTCATCAATGAGCAAAGGCGGCATGCTGTGGAAATGAAAGTGTTAGGTAATATTTACGTAGAGTCGCTTATACAGAAGCTGCATGCAAGGTGTTAATATTACCAAACCCGAAACTTCCAGAAGTGGTTAATACATGTTGCGCGAATAATCAAAACCTACTAACTTAAACTTAGATTAAGCACATAAGAATCATAAAAATGCTGAATATAAGTCTTATTTAAGAGATTATAAGGATATTCGCATGAAAGAGAACCTATCGAATGAGCCAGGGGCGAACTTTATAAAGATCCAAGGCATCAACTTCAGTCCCCGTGAATTAGATGTCATGGCCTGTATCATGAACGGACGTACATCTAAAAAAGCCATAGCGTCCACACTTCAAATTAATCCTGGTACCGCCGCCGCCCATACTCGTAACATTATGCAAAAAATCAACTGTTCTTCATGGGAACATATTCGTGACTTTATTGAACGATCAGGTCAGGCAGAGTTCATACAACAGCATTTAAAACGAGTGTTAGCTAGAGAACAATTTGATTTGCTACTACAGCATCTTGCAGATCAGTTGATAGGAACAGTAACACCCGTGTGTCAGATCGTATATGATCCTGCTGACTCAGATGTATTATTACCGATTGTTCATAGAATTGAAGATGTTCTTAAGCGAGTAGGTATTAGCATAAAACAAACAGTTGATCAGAAAGTGTTATCAACGCCATCGACCTCAAACGTTCGTATCATTCGTCTGAGCCAAAAACGCACAGGATCAGATATCATAACTATTGCTGACTACCCAACTTCCGAAGAATTGATGATTAAGGTGTTAGAGATCGTAGTAGGAGAGGGGGCGTTAAAAGAGTTGAAAACCTCCATTAATGGATATGTTACATCTCTTGCTTCGGAGGTGTGTTCGACAGGGGCTTCGCGGTCGTTTTTCCACACCCTAGCTCGAAAATTAATCTGGTTAAGAGCTAGAGTGAACCACAATAATAATTTCACGGTCGCAGCAGCAGTCTTGTCGTTCTTAGGTGTGGCCGGATTTGTTATTTGGTTTACTGTGTCACTTGCATCCCCTAAAACACTCCGTTCGGATTTAACCCTGCCCCCCTCCCAAGTGTGTTTGCAAAGAAGTAATCTTGTTGAAACCATTCAACGTCAACTCAATGTTCAACAAAAGAACACCATCCCAATGGTGACGCTTGTGGGACTAGGTGGGGTAGGGAAGACTATGGTCGCACGCATGGTCGGAAAACAACACCCCGGGAGTGTCGTTTGGGAACTGAATGCAGATTCACTCTCTACGCTAAAAACATCCTTTAAAGAGTTGGCGGACGCGTTAGCACGCACATCGGAGCAACAAACACAGTGGCGATATATTCAATCCATGCCGTCTGGTGATGCTAAAGATAGAAAAACTCTCGCGTTTGTTAAAAGTGCTCTTCAGAAAGAGTCCGATTGGTTATTAATTTACGATAACGTTGAAGCCTTATCCGATATGAATGCGTATCTTCCTCTAGAACATGAAACGTGGGGTAGGGGTCGTGTGTTGATTACAACCTGCAATGCGAACTTACAACATGCATATTTTCTAACGCCAGAGACTATGATCCACATGGATGAGCTGACAGACGTAGAAGCATTGACGTTGTTCACACGAACGTTGTATGGGAATCAAACATTATCGTCGGAAGAACACTTAAAGGCAGCAGAGTTCTTAACCCATATTCCCAATTTTCCCTTAGATATTTCTGTAACCGCCCAATATATTCGACACAATCAGATTAGCTATCAAGAGTATTTGGAACGCATGCAACAGCAGGCTTTTCATGAAACCCAAGAAGCCATGTTGCGAGAAACCCATCAGTATCGTCACTCGCGTCATCATTTAATGATGGTTTCTCTTCAGCAGGTGTTAGATTCAAATCCAGAATTCACCGATCTGCTATTGATGATGTGTTGTTTAGAGGCAACCCATATTCCAAGAGCGTTTTTAGAAACGTATAAACCCCAGTTGGTAGTGGATACGTTTATGTTGCAAATGAAAAAATATTCTTTAATTCATCAAGAATCTTCTTCTGGAGCGTACTCGACGGTATCTATTCCTAAAATGATGCAAACGATCGGATTGGATTACTTAAACACGCGGCTGGGTGCGCAACAGATGCCGCATCGACAGATAGCGATGCTGCAGTCTATTGAGCGCGCTATTCAAAAGGTGATTGATGAAGAAAATAGTGATCTCATGAAATTATTTGAACCGCATCTAAAAAAGCTACTGACCCTCGATTTTCAATCTACGCAACAGGCGATCTTAGAATATTTGCTTGGCTGTGTAGCGTATTATTTAGGTGAAGATGAGCAAACGTTAACGCATCTTTCCCAGTCGGTCAAGGCGTTGAAAGAGAGGTCTTCCCTCAATGAAGGACGGATTGCTGATGCACTTTCATATTTGGGCGATACCTATAAAAATAAAGGTGACTATACACATGCCATTCAGTGTTTAGAAGAAGCATCAAGACTTTATAGTCAACACGATGGAGTTTCATTGCGTCATGCGCGAACCTTAACGTATCTTGGCAACACCTATCGAATGAAAGGAGTCTATGGTAAAGCGAAAGCTGTTTTAGAGCAAAGTGTGTCGATATACCAAAAACATCCTGCGCAACTTCATGAATCCGCTCAGCCTTTGGGTGTGCTCAGTACAGTGTATCGAGATATGGGCGAGTATACAAACGCCATTCAGCTGATGGAGGATAGTTTAAAGCGATATAAAGATCACGAAACCTATCCTATGTGGCGGATTGGACTTCGGCTGTGTTTAGGCAGTACATATACAGCCGCTGGAGACTATAGAAAAGGGAGAGATATCTTATTAGATTGCGAGGCAACCTTAAAGAAACTCTATTCGGATCATCATGCGTTATATCCTTGGATTCAACTGTACTTAGGCGATTCATATCGACACTTAGGAGAAAGAGATAAAGCGAAACACCACCTTGAAGACTGTGTAAGCCACTTCAAACAACAGTTCAGTGAAGCACATGCGGGATATGCGATCGCGTTATCACGCTTAGGAGCAGTGTATGTTGATATGCATCAGTTGGAGCTAGCAACACCGACATTACAGAATAGTCTAGCGTTGATGGAAAAACTCTTTGGTACACAACATGTACAGACAGGGTATCCACTACATCAGCTTGGGAGAGTCTATCTGGCTAATAAAGAGTATACGCCAGCAGAGAGTGTGCTACACCAAAGTTTAGAGTGTTATCAACAAATGAATCATACAGATATGTATCGTCCACTAGAGACCTTAGGTGAACTCCATCACACAAAAGCTCAGCAAGCCAGAGCTCAAGGAGATACGGTTCTGTCCTTACAGGAAATGCAGCGAGCGAAAGAATATCTAACCCGTGCTTTGGACATTGTTCGAACGCGGTGTTCGCCATCTTCAGAACATCTTAAACGACTTACAATTAAACTAAACTCGATCGCAAAGTTGAAATGAAAGGGCTGGGTACTATGAAAACACCTAACGTTGCTGTTGTGATTGCTGGCTGTGGATCACAAGATGGGGCTGAGATTTTTGAAACCGTGTTTGTGTTACTTGAATTGAACCGTCATAACGTAAATGTAGGTGTCTTCGCGCCGGATCAACCTCAGTTCACAGTTGTAAACCATCTTACGGGAGAGATCATGCCTGAAACTCGAAATGTGTTGATTGAAGCTGCAAGACTCACTCGAGGAAATATTCGTCCTTTAAGTGCGTTAGATCCCAAAGAGTTTGATGCTTTGATTCTTCCCGGGGGAACAGGTGTTGCAAGCAATTTATCCGATCTTCAGTTAAAGCAAGAACATGCTCGGCTGAACAAAGATCTGCAGCAGTGCATCCGGGAGTTTTACACGTTGTCTAAACCCATAGGTGCCATTTGTATTGCTCCAGCTATTGTGGCCGTAGCCTTAAAAGGGCTTACACATCCTACAATTACATTGGGTTCAGCAAATGCGCTTATATCTAAATTAGGAGCGTTAGAAGAAGTCTGTGCTGCAGATTCGATGGTTGTGGATGAATCCCATAAACTGGTAACAACGCCAGCATTTATGACCGATGCATCCTTGGCGGAGATTCATAAAGGCATTGCTCAGTTGGTCTTGAAGGTGATAGAGTTTTGTTGAAACAGAAGAAGCAATGATGTTCACCCGCCCAAGATAAAGGTAGGATTCAAGCCTTAACGTAATTTGATAGACAGATGAATCAAAGCTAGGCTATATAATAAGATATAAATGTACCAATGAATAAGTAACAGAAGCGCTTCTAAATGATTAAATCGTGTTCACTGTCATGTAAGTGACGAATGACACTAAATATATAGGAGAACCGTAGATGTCACCCTCTCAAGAAGTTTCAGAGTGTTTAATCGATAAATCCTGTGTGCCTTGCCAAGGTGGAATACCACCGTTATCTTTGGATCAAGCAACTCAAATCCTTTCTAAGCTTGGGAATAACTGGTCTTTGAATGAACATGGCTATTTAAGCAAAACTTATTCTTTTCCCAATTTTATAACAGCAATGGAATTTGCCAATAAAGTTTCAACTCTTGCTGAGCAAGAAGGGCACCATCCAGAATTAATCATAGGATGGGGATATTGTAATATTATTTTATGGACCCATAAGATTAATGGCTTAACCGAAAGTGATTTTATCTTAGCTGCAAAAATAGAGGCATTAAAATGAGCTCAAAAGAGAAAGTCTTTGTGACCCTGTGTGTCTTGTTTAGCGTGATTGTCGTTTCGGGGAACTTGATCTATCAAAAGTTTATCGAGCTACCTTTTTTTTCACTGCATACATTTGAGTTATCTGTGGGTGCAATGTTTTATCCACTTACATTTCTTGTGACGGATTTAATTACAGAGTTTTATGGTAAAGAAAAAGCCAATCTTTGCGTAAAACTTGGAATTGCGATGAATGTTTTGGTAGTTGCGATGATCTCGTTGATGGATGTCTTAAATGCAACTTCGTGGTCTCCTGTAGATAATATAACGTTTCATCGCGTGTTTGGTTTTTATAGTGTCGCATTTATAGGCTCAATCCTTGCGTGTTATACAGCACAAAGTATAGACATTGTGTTATATCTCTGGATACGACGACTCACAGGAGCAAAATGGTTGTGGCTGCGTAATAATGGTAGTACAGCTGTGTCATTACTCATTGATACTACCGTTGTGATTAGTTTTATGACTTTCTTTGGAGCATTGCCGAAAATACATATGGCAAC
>CAZMBF010000074.1:0-5836 GCA_964564365.1 uncultured Alphaproteobacteria bacterium | reverse complement strand
CACACGGCATGAAAACAAGAACTTACCCGACGCGTGTGTTTTTCCATGATCATGATCAAAAAACACACCCGGCGAACGGTGCATCTGAGACACAACTACCCGCTCAGTGCCGTTAAACACAAACGTACCTTTGTCGGTCATTAAGGGCATATCGCCCATATATACTTCTTGCTCTTTAATGTCACGTACGGTTTTTGAACCAGTATCTTTATCAACATCCCAAACTATCAAACGGAATGTCGTACGCAAAGGAGCTGCATACGTTGAGTCCCTTTGTAAACATTCCTCCACATCATATTTCGGCGTACCTAGTGTATATTTGATATATTCAAGTTGCGCACGGCCAGCATAATCTTGGATAGGAAATATCGACTTAAAAACTTCATCTAAGCCGCTACCTATATTTTTTCCATTCAATGTACGTGTATATAAGAACTCATCATAAGATTTCTTTTGTAACTGAATCAAGTCTGGCAAGGCTGCTTTTTCAGGAATACGACCAAAACTTTTGCGAATGCGGTTAATCCTTGTTAGGGACTGTGACATAAAAGCCTCTCTTTCAAATTAGCAGTCTGAGTATAGAAACGTATAAAGTGGAGGACCAAACCTGCTCCCCCACTTAAAAACCAACAAAAAACTAAGCGATCTTTACTTTCGCACCAGCTTTTTCTAGAACTTCTTTAATCTTGTTAGCTTCGTCTTTGCTGACGCCAGCTTTTACTGATTTTGGCGCACCATCAACTAGGTCTTTAGCTTCCTTCAAACCTAGGTTAGTAATCGCGCGAACTTCCTTAATTACTTCAATCTTCTTGTCTCCACCGCTTTCAAGAATAACTTCAAATTCAGTTTTCTCTTCAGCAGCAGGACCAGCAGCAGCAGGACCAGCAGCAACTGCAACAGCTGCGGCAGCAGAAACGCCCCACTTCTCTTCTAACATTTTTGCCAAATCAGCAGCCTCTAATACTGTTAATGTTGATAATTCGTCAACGATCTTTGTTAACTTTTCAGACATGTTTTTACTCCAATTAAATTAATATTGATTAACGTTTAAAATATCCAATTATTCCTTTGCGCCATATGCAGAAGCCAAACGCGCCAACTGAGCCGCAGGTTCTTTGACTGTGCGAGCGATCTTTGACAAAGGTGCCTGTAACAGCCCAATAAGTTTTGCACGAAGCTCGTCCAATGATGGAAGTTGAGCCAAGGCATTCACGTGTGCAGCATCTAATAGCTTGCCATCAAGGCATGCCGCTACAACTTGAATTTTCTTATTGGTCTTTGCAAATTCAACTGCGATTTTAGCCGCAGCGATAGGATCTTCCGAGAATGCCAATGCAACGGCACCCTTAAAATGATCCCCTAAAGGAGCAATAGGAGTATCTTGAACAGCTAACCTTGCTAAAGTATTTTTAATTACCTTATAGTTTGCACCAGCTGCACGCATTTTCGCACGAAGGTCTGTTACTTCCGAAACAGTTAAACCTGTTTGTTGTGTTACAACAACCAGCTTTTTACCTTCTAAGCTTGAACGTAAAGTCGACACAAACTCTTGCTTTTCGTTACGATCCACAGATCATACTCCATTGTTTATGTTGTTAGTAACCCCTGTCCGAAAGTCATCCGTCTATGAAGGACATTAAGCTTGCGCACCCTCAGTCTTGGACAGGAACTAAAGCTTTATATCACTATAAAGCATTCTGAATCAAGAGGGGAGTTCCCCCCCCTCCTAAAATCTGTATTAGCCAGTAATTTCTTTTAATGCCAGCAAATCAAGTTTGAAACTTGGCCCCATTGTAGAGCACACAGAGATCTTCTTTACGAACGATCCTTTTACTCCAGCAGGACGCGCCTTCGCTAACGTTGAAATCACTAAACTTGCGTTATCAGCTAATTTCCCAGCTTCAAAGCTTACTTTACCGATACCCAAGTGAATGATACCCGCTTTGTCAGCACGGTACTCAACCTGACCCGATTTTGCAGCTTTAACAGCATCGCCAACGTTCATTGTAACTGTACCAAGCTTTGGGTTTGGCATCAAGCCCTTTGGACCCAATACTTTACCTAAACGTCCAACTACACCCATCATATCTGGTGTAGCCACACAACGTTCAAATGAAATTTTTCCGTTAGTGATATCGTCGATAAGCTCTTCGCCACCCACAAACTCTGCACCCGCAGCCTTTGCTTCGTCAGCCTTTGGACCTTTAGCAAACACACACACACGAGTCATTTTACCATTACCGTGCGGCAACGTTAACATTCCGCGCAATGCTTGATCTGCTTTACGAACGTCCAAGTTTAGGTTCAATGCGATTTCAACAGTTTCATCAAACTTTGCAAATGCACGGTCTTTTACTTGATTTACAGCCTCTGACAATGCGTATACCGCATTGATATCTAAGCCTTCATAAGCTTTCTTTAATTTCTTTCCAATACGTGCCATTTGATTACTCCACAACCTCAAAGCCCATAGACCGAGCTGAGCCTTTTAACATACTCATTGCTGCCTCGATATCATTGGCATTCATATCTTTCATTTTCTTTTCAGCAATTTCGCGGATTTGTGCAACTGTCACCTGACCAGCAACATCACGACCTGGCGTTAAGCTTCCCTTTTGCTTGCTTGCAGCTTTTTTCAAAAAATGCGTATTTGGAGGTAACTTTGTTACAAATGTAAAGGTCTTATCTTTAAACGCTGTAATCACAACGGGAATTGGGGCGCCCGCCTCCATTTCTTGCGTTCTTGCGTTAAACGCCTTACAGAATTCCATAATGTTTAAACCGCGTTGACCCAGTGCAGGACCAACGGGTGGTGATGGGGTTGCTTTACCTGCAGGAATCTGCAGCTTTATGTACCCTAGTACTTCTTTAGCCATAGTTCTCTCTTTCTATTGTTGATTTAAGAGTATGTGGTAACGACTTGGCGTATCTCCCACACGAAAAACTTACTTTAATTTATCTACTTGTGCAAATTCAAGTTCAACCGGCGTTGCTCGACCAAAAATAGAAACCGAAACTTTCATCCGTTCCTTTTCTAAATCAATGTCTTCAACAATACCTGTAAACGTTGCAAATGGACCTTCGTTCACGCGAACCTCTTCACCCACCTCAAATACGGTGGTTGATCTTGGACGACGCGCACCGTCTTCGATTTGCCCCATTAAGCGTTCAACTTCTCTTTCGCTAATTGGTGTTGGACGTGTCTTACCACCCAACAATCGCGAAACCCTAGGAATAGAACGAATTAACGCCCAGCTGTCATCCGTCAATGCCATCCTTACCAAGACGTATCCTGGAAAGAAGCTTTTTTCTTTCGTGACTTTTTGACCTTTGCGTAATTCCGTGACTGTTTCAGTTGGAACCAAGACCTTCTCAATCTGAGCTTCCAATCCTTTTTTCAGTACTTTTTCTTCAATGGTTTGGGCAACACGTTTTTCAGAACCCGAATAGACGTCAATGACATACCAACGCAGTTTTACTTCTTCGGTCATATTACGCCCCTAATCCATTAAATAGTCGCATCAATATCATGGATATAATACTATCCACGCCAAAAAAGAACGTTGCAGCAATTGCCCCTAAAATAAATACCATAACACTTGTAACGATTACCTCTTTACGAGTCGACCATGTAACCTTAGAGACTTCTTGACGAACTTGTCTAAAAAACTGAACTGCGGATACCTTTGCCATGCCTAAACTTTCTTATTGCACGTTAAATAAAATGGCAGGAGCGGAGGGGATCGAACCCACAACCCTCGGTTTTGGAGACCGATACTCTACCAATTGAGCTACACTCCTATGCCGTGGCAGGCGTATTGCCTGACGAAGAATGTTGTACCACACCCCACAACAGGATTCAAGGACTATCAGATTTATTAAGAAATATTTTTAATAGCACTTGAAAAAATTTCAACATGCCCTATAATTATTTCGCAAGTGTCTAAAGAAACACATATGAAAAAAACATTGCACACCTTGCTAATTGCAACATCTTTGATGTCAGTATCTTTTGCGGCTGAAACTCCCACATCAGAATGTTCCGCCAATTCATTGATTATCGATGCGACAGAAGATGTATTCGATTGTGGCGTCCGTATTCCCAAGCTACATTTTGATCCCGAAACTAAAAGTTTTATCGGCTCTAACTTAAAACTCAAGATTCTAGAATGGTCGTTAACAATACAAAGAGAGCCAGCTGGCTTCACAATCCAAAACCCTAACGGACACCTTCAAAGTTCAACACTTGCACCGCTCCCGACCCCCTGCGATCCAGAAAAATTCTATAACTTTCTGTATAAAGCAATATCAGAAATTATTATTATTATTAACAATAGAAAGCCGTCAGCTCCACCATTAAAACTCATTTCTCGCGAATTATTCCAAATGCGTCAAATTACTGCCCGAGTATTTCCAGGCGACCCTGACTCATGGAAGATTGCGCCCCCGGATGTATTATATACTTATTCACGAGATATCGTAACAGAGGTATTAAATAAGTATCACCTTCCCAGCTTGACAGATAAAGTCAAAGAAGTGATGAAAAACCTCAAAATTGAAGCCGAGGCACAAACGTCAACAGCGGAAAAAACTTATTCTAGCAACATTTCTTCTGATCAATGCCCCCAAGAAATTAAGTCAGCATTTTTGAAAGTTTCTGAAATATTAGCGATTTCAGCTTATTATTATAGAGCACATAGACTCTCACCACTCAAGATTTTTACAGAAAATTCTTTCCCAGCTGATGTCGCAGCCATTATCACGGTTCTATTTGAACTAAATGACAAAACTAGAGACTTTCAATCTTTGAGTATTTTAGACTCTAATGTCCAAATTACTGGATTGCCAGCGTTATCAGAATCACCACACATAGATTTTGTCACGCGTTGGCTTAATCTTGTCTTATCTACATCTGTCACAAACGTGCAAGCTTTAAACACCAACCAAAGAGATGGTTTTGCCTTTATACCAGAAATAGTAAAAAGAGCAGAAGCTTTATGGGACGAATATGAGCGCCATGTTTTTGGCAAAACTGCAGATACAGTGTTTAAAAAACAACCCAAATGAACTGCGCAATTTTGATCAAAACATCCAAATATTCTATAGATTTAGATATTGAGGCTCCGCTCAATCAAAACGCAGTCCTTCTCTAGGACTTCGAATCGATCCAACCCCTTTAAACGGCGCAGGTTCGCCCCTGCTTGCCACATCGTGGGATTGTATGGCGAAGGGCGCCGCACAACTCGTTTACACCCATTGAGATACCCTTAAAAGTCTTTGACTTCAAGCTCATAAAAGCTTAACTACACTCATCGAATATTTGGAAAATCACTCTCAGATCCCAAAGCTGTGTCAGCAGACACATTCTGTCCTGCATTTTTGCGACGCACTATATCACCCGCAGACTTATGAAGTCCAGCATGCTCCTTAACCAGCTGCTGATATTCAGACAAATGTGCATATGCTTTTCCATCACTATGCAACCACTACCCCAATGCGCAGATTATCTAAACTTAACTTTACTGGGTCTATCGATCCATCCGGATGCTGTAAATACGCATTTAACCTTATCTTCCATTCCGCATGGGCTTTTATCGCGCCCTCAAAATTCATGTTTGCTCCTCAAAATCTTGTATTAAGATATCACAAAGTAGTTAAGATTAGGTGAATATGGAGCGGGTGAAGGGAATCGAACCCTCATGACCAGCTTGGAAGGCTGGGGTTCTACCATTGAACTACACCCGCTAAAGTGTGGTGGAAGGGACAGGATTTGAACCTGTGTAGACATACGTCGTCAGATTTACAGTCTGATGCCTTTAACCACTCGGCCACCCTT
>CAZMBF010000073.1:0-5911 GCA_964564365.1 uncultured Alphaproteobacteria bacterium | reverse complement strand
GGATACATCACAAGTCACAACCATGTCACAAGTGTTTTATCTTGCAACCTCTTTGTGGCACTTACAAATTGGTCGATTGCTCATGGGAATTGGATCTGCCCCTGTATTTATGTGCTCTTTAAAAATATGTGCAGACTACATTCCTGCAGGGCATCGGGGCTTATACATGGGGACCACATTAACGATGGGAACAATGGGGGCCTTGGTTGCGGGTAATTTGGTTGTCTCGTTATTAGAGTCCATTGGTTGGCGTTTAACCATCTTAACTTTGGGAGGCTTAGGACTCTTGATAGTTGCCTTAATTGCTTCTAACTTACCGTCATATACAAAACCGGCAGAGCAAGAACCGTTTAATTTAGAAACATTAAAACACGTCTTTAAAAATAAAATCGTATATATATACGGAATTTTGGGGCTTGGATTCTTTTCATCTTTAACTGCATTTGCAGATTTGTGGGGCACTATGTATATCGTAAAACGCTTTGGCGTAATGCGTGCAGATGCTGCCTCTGCCGCAATGACAATGTACATTGGACTTGCGATTGGAAGCCTTGTTTTACCGTGGTATTTTGAAAAGAAGAATAGATTATTTATGGGTATCAAACTAAGCGCTATCATTTTAAGCGGTTTATTTGCAACTTTAATGTTATTACCCGCCCTTTCGTTTGCAATGGCAAAGATTGTCTTGTTTTTATTAGGGTTGTTTTCAGGCGCCATTATGATGTCCTTTACGGGGGCAGCGCTAGAAACCACAAAAGAGACCTCTGGCTTAACCATCAGTATTGTAAACGCGTTTAACATGTTTGGTGGCGCAATATTGAACCAACTTGTAGGAACCTTATTAGAACATTATTGGGATGGATGCATGTCTGAGGGAATCCAACAGTATTCGATAGAGATGTTTGACAAGTCATTTTTAATCGTTTTAGGCTCTTTATTCGCACTATGTCTGTTGATTGCATTGCAACTAAAGCAACCCTCTCATGTAAAGAAAACCAGTCATGCGAAAAAAACTTGACTTTTGCTATTTTTTGTGTTATGTTTGCAAAACGTAAGAATGTCCCTTATGGGACAGTTATGTCTTGAGTACTTTAGGCACCCATTTAAAAGTATTCATGAATACAACAATAAGGAATGAAAAAAATGTCAGCAAAAACAACGGAAAAAACACCCAATATCCAAGATTTATTTTTGAACACACTTAGAAAAGACAAGTCTCCCGTCGTTGTCTTTTTAGTTAACGGTGTAAAACTACAAGGTACAATTACTTGGTTTGATAACTTTTCTATGTTATTACGTAGAGATGACCATTCACAATTGATATATAAACATGCTATATCTACTGTGATGCCACTTAACCCGTTTGCACTAAATGGATCTACAGAAGACGAATAAACTATTAAACTTTACATTATCTGAAGCCCAGGAAGTTGATGTTGAAGCACCCTATCTTCCTGGGTCTTTATGTTGGGTTGCCTACGTACACTATCCAAAATCGACCATTGTTGATCGCAATGCTCGAGTTGAGGAAGATATTAACCTTGTAAAGGCCATCAGTCTTAATGTAGCTGGATCAAGCATTTTTCCATTAAAGAAGATCAAATCCTCTACCCTGATTGGTGAAGGCCAGCTAAACGAGCTTAAGCTTAACATTGAAAACTCTGGTTGTAACGTCGTTTTTCTGGATGCCTTTCTAACCGGATTACAACAACGCAACCTTGAAAAAGCATTGGGCGTTAAAGTGTATGACCGCCCTGGGTTTATCATTGAAATATTTGCCCAACGTGCACAATCTGCAGAAGGCAAATTACAAGTTGGATTGGCTGCGTTGAATTACGAAAAAACACGGCTTGTTCGCATGTGGACACACCTTGAACGACAACGTGGAAGCCTGGGATTTATTGGCGGACCTGGTGAGTCTCAGCTGGAAATGGACAAACGTATTTTAAACCTAAAGATTCAGCGCTTAGAAGAAAAGTTAGCCGATGTTACGCGCACAAACCGCATGCAAAAAAAGGCTCGTGAACGCTCTGATATGCCAACGGTAGCCTTAATTGGGTATACCAACGCGGGTAAATCGACGTTATTTAACACACTAACCAACGAGTCTGTTTTTGCAAAAGATTTACTGTTTGCAACGCTGGATACAACACGCCGCAAATTAAAGCTATCCTCGGGAAGACAGGTTATCTTAGCAGATACTGTGGGGTTCATTTCTGACCTACCCCCGCAATTAATCGCAGCATTTCAAAGCACTTTAGAAGAAACGTTAGACGCAGATATTATCTTGCACGTTCAAGATATTGCGTCGCAACAACGTGAAGAACACGAACAAGAAGTTTTCAGGATCATTCAGGCTATCTTAAAAAAACGTGCAGATTACACCCCCAGCAAAATTATCTCGGTGTACAACAAGATTGATACCGCTGCCGAAGGAGCAATAACAGCGCTAAAGGAAGCTCACCCAGACGCCGCCTTTATTTCTGCCGCACAACAAACCGGTTTGGACGCCTTAATGCAAACGATCGAAGATCATTTGGGTAGCACCGATCAACAGTACTGCGTTTCTTTAAACATCCATGACGGCAAGGCCCTGGCATGGCTACATCAACATGGTCGTATTACTTTAAAAGAATTTCAAGAAGATCACATGAAAATCATTGTGCACCTCAGCGTTCCATTATACGAGTATTTCGAACGTTATTTTTTAAAATCATCTGATATTTAAATAGTCACGAGTCATTTTTTAGATTTATGGCATTTCTACATATTAAATATCCATCGCTTTTCACCTTAGAAACCAGATGTTGTAATACTTTATGCTAATCATTATTATCAAAATAGATAAGAACGTTTCTGCAAAATACGACATCACATTTACTTCTACGTCCGCAGTGATTTTTCAGCAGCACCCCCTAAGGACATGCCACCAAGCTATATAACTTGATTTCAAAGTTGTCTGTTAGTACTTCATCCCTGGAGTTATCACATAATAAACAATTTATTTATGTTTACACAATATTTACTTTTTCTTACTACGCTATAAGTTGCAAAGAGGAATTAATAATGTCAGATGCGGCAAAAGATTTATCGATGCAAGCCGAGGCCTTAAGACAAGAAGCCCTTGGATTTATCGCAGAAATTAGAAACAATTCGGGTTTTTGTTGTTAAAATTATGGTGTAATAATGTCAGATAAAGATGACCCAAAAAACAGGCGAAATATGTCTGAAGAAAAACAACTTAAAGCGTTTCAGGAGGCAATTGCAAACGAAGAAAACTCAAAACTTGGCCCAACTATTGATGCAACGGCCGCATTAGACCAGTATGCCATCGATAGATTATTTGATACAGATGATAAAGACGCTTCCCACAATGGATCAAAGGTATTACTGAATAAAAGATCTCACGAAAATAAACAGTTTCCTTTGCTAGACATCGTATTTGATAAATTTACACAATTTTTTTCCGAAAGCGTGGGAAATTTTCTGCAAAACAAAGTCGAGTTTATCAAAATAGGTGTTAGGTCTGGATTATATAAAGAATACATTGATAGCATAGCCTTACCTGCTTTATTTAATATTTTTAAAATTAAAGACTGGGAATCCAAGGGTTTAGTGATGGTAAACAACAGCCTGGTCTATTTTTTAATCAATGTTCTTTTAGGGGGTAAGAAAAACAACACCACACGCAGAGAAAAGGCTGAAGGTCGGGCTTTTTCAAAACTTGAATCTAACATTGTTGAAAGGTTTATATCATTAGCGTTAACAGACCTTGGAGAAGGGTTTTCGTTTGTTCACCCCATGGAATTTGAAGTTGAACGCCAAGAAACAATTCCAAAACATATTGGCTTAATCCCTGATAATGCATTCGTCAGCTATTGTACCTTTAAAATTTCATTAGGTGATTTTGATGGTGTGATGGATGTTGTGTTACCTCACAACAGTTTAGAGCCAATTCGAGAAGACCTCGTTAACAAGAATGCAGTTGATGACTCCATGGGTAAAATCAATAACTGGCGACCATATCTTGAAGAAAAAGTTCTAACTTCCGATATTGAGGTGTCTGCCGTATTATTAGAAGATACAATTTCATTGTTAGATATATTGAACTGGAAGGCAGGATCCAGCATTCCAATTGACATTCACCATTTTGATAACGTCACACTCCGCGCAGAAGATATAGAACTTTTCACAGGTAAAGTGGGCCAACAGAACAGCATGATTTCGATTGAGATTGATAAAGTAGAAGATTCCTTCGAATCCTTTTATCCATAAGTGGGTGGGACTCCACCATCCACAAACTATATCAACTTACGGCGCCCTTCGCCCCACAATGCCACAGGGTGGCACGCAGGGGCGAACCTGCGCCGTCTAACGAATTAGGCGCTTTTCAATTTTGCAGTTGCCGGGTTGTTTTGAAACCGAATAACCGCAAATCCCAAAACACTTAACGTTAATGCTGCGGGAATCACGGCAATACCATAAGTAAAGGCTTCCGCAGAAGTTGTTCCGACCAAAACTTTAATCACACCACCAATTACAGAGTGGAACGCATATCCAAACAACATAATAATCATGTTAGCAACTGCCGTGGTCAACCCTGCAACCCCCTCGTCGACAAAGGTTGACGCTGCATAAATTGCCAGAATTTGATATGCGGAACATATCCCAACGATCACTAGACTTAAGCTCATTATTGGAACACTCATCATATTTGATATCAATCCAACAAATACCACCATCATCATCACTGCAGAGATTATAATGGTTTTTATGTGCCCTAATTTCTCTCCAACAAAATTCAGTACTGGGCTACCAAAACACATTCCAATAAAGATCATCGAGGGTAAACCGGACGCAAGCGCCGCATCTAAACCATAGGCCGTCTTTAAAAAAGCAACACCCCATACATCTGCAAATCCTTCTAAGGGACCAACCATTAACCCTGCCAATACACACATCCATACAACCCTGCGATTTCCCAAAACCGTCTTGATATCTGTCATTACAGATGTTGTATGCTGAGAAGCCATTTCAGGAACAATCACATAGGTTAGCAACGCTAATCCCACACCTACGAACGCAAACCCCTTGCACAACAGCCTGATATCCAAATGTTTGGGTCAAGTAGCTTAAGGGACCACCACCATAGATTGCCCCCAGCAAGCCAATGGTCACCGAAAACCCTAGCATGCACGTAAAATGAGACTCTTTAAACACCATACGAATGATTTTAAACGTCCCAAGAATTGCTGCTGACGACCCTATACCAATCAATACTCTAGCCACAATCGGGTAAAACCAATGTTCAGCAAACATAATCGGTAACAAACCAAGCACGGTCAGCAGAACACATACTGTCATCACCTTTCGCGGACCATACCGATCCAACATAATACCAATCGGCAAATGCATTAACGAATATCCGATATAATACCATCCTGAGAACTGCCCAAAGGCCGCCTCATCCAAATTAAATTGAGTCATAATATCGTTGAGCATAATACTGGGCATAACCCGTAAAACATACTGATAGGCATAAAATATTGATGCAATAATCCAAATAGTCCATTTAATAGTTCGTGAAATTGACATAATAATTCCTTTTGATGCTGGTAATAACTAAAAAAATAAAAAATTGTGAACTTATACAAAACCCCCGCCTTAGCGGGGCAGGATCAGATCATAAGAAAGATCAAACGTATTTAGCTGACGAATTGCTGAATTAAGTATATATTTTGACTGATTAATTTAAACATGTTTATTTTTAATCAGTCAAAATATACAAAAAAAAACATCGCCAATGTCAAGAAAAAATCGAGCAATATGTGTGATTTTTTACCCACCTGGCGGCGCAGGCTCGCCCCTGCTTGCCACCTGTGGCATTGTGGGGCGAAGGGCGCCGTAGAAG
>CAZMBF010000072.1:0-5939 GCA_964564365.1 uncultured Alphaproteobacteria bacterium | reverse complement strand
TGTTTCGTGTATTTATGGTTTAGGTGATGTGGAATCCTATCGCGGGATGATGTTTCCGTTAAAGGCAGGACAAGACATCCCAACGCAAGAGTTAATTCGAATGTTGGTCTCACGTCAATATCAACGCAATGATTTAGGATTTGCCCGGGGTAATTTTAGGGTGAGGGGCGATGTATTGGAAATATTTCCCTCTCACTATGAAGATCGCGCGTGGCGTTTATCCTTTTTTGGGGATGTGATTGAATCCATTGATGAATTTGATCCGTTGACGGGGCAAAAGTTTGCGTCCTTAGAGATGATCAACGTCTTTCCAAACAGTCACTATGTGACACCAGGGCCAACCATTCAGCAAGCAGTGCAACAGATGCAAAAGGATTTGGTGGTTCGTATTGCCGAATTTGAAGCCGCCGGAAAACTGATCGAAGCCCAACGTATTCGGGAGCGAACAACCTTTGATATCGAGATGTTAACAGCAACAGGTACCTGCCCAGGCATTGAAAACTATTCCCGCTATTTAACGGGCAGGAATCCTGGGGAACCGCCACCGACACTCTTTGAATATTTACCTAAGAATGCAGTTTTGTTTGTGGATGAAAGCCATGTTTCAGTGCCTCAAGTTGGTGGTATGTACCGTGGAGACTTTAACCGTAAAACTACCTTGTCGGAATATGGGTTTAGGTTACCCGTGTGCATTGATAACCGCCCATTAAAATTTGAGGAATGGGAGACAATGCGCCCGCAGACCATCTATGTGTCTGCGACTCCAGGACCATGGGAGCTTGAACAAAGCCATGGTGTTGTCGTAGAGCAAGTCATTCGCCCCACCGGTCTGGTTGATCCAGTGTGCGAGATTCGCCCCACAGAACATCAGGTGGATGATCTGATCTCTGAATGTCGTATTACGATTGATAAGGGCTTTAGAGTCTTGGTCACAACACTCACAAAAAAAATGGCCGAAGCCTTAACTGACTATCTGGTTGAGGCGGGGTTTAAAGTCAGCTATTTACATTCGGACGTCGACACCCTAGAGCGTATCGAGATCATTCAAAAACTGCGTCAGGGTGTAGTTGATATCTTAGTCGGTATTAACTTGCTGCGTGAAGGCCTAGATATTCCGGAATGTGGTCTTGTCTCAATATTAGATGCAGATAAAGAAGGGTTTTTACGTTCGCGGACGTCTTTGATTCAAACGATTGGGCGAGCCGCGCGTAACGTTGAGGGTAAAGTCATTTTGTACGCAGATAAAATGACCGATTCTATGAAAGCAGCGCTTGACGAAACAGAGCGTCGTCGAGCAAAGCAAATATCCTATAACGAAACCCACGGCATCACGCCAACCACGATTAAAAAGAACCTTAACCATATTTTGCGTGAATGGAAATCTGAGGTTGAAACCGAAGAAACCATCGCCATTGCAGAAAAGAAAGTGGATCCTAAACACATTGAAAAGCTTCGCAAAGAAATGATCAAAGCCGCATCAAATCTTGACTTTGAGATCGCGGCAAAGCTGCGTGATGAAATTCGAGAGTTAGAGCAACAGGTGTTAGGCGTCAAAGACTAGACGGATTTGTCAGCCTCTTATATAAATACTCTTTACGCATAATAAAAAATCCAGGGAACTTACGTGTTTTAATCCCCTGGATTTTATTGATATCGTGATCTGGTTCACTACAGTCACTCCTAGAAGAATCTGATTTAAAGGATTCATTCATGGCATCCAACACATTGGAGACCCATTCGATACAGAAAATCTCGATACTATCATATTCAGTTGCTTAATGGTCTGGACAACAGGGGGCGGTATCGTGCTTTACACGAAATCGGTGATGATTGTGTTATAACCATTCATTTTTTTACAGACTACCCTTGAAATTACTGCATAGCGTCCTTACATGAGAAATAATTTTTCAACAGGGAGTAAAAAATGAAAAATTCAAAGAAGATATTATTCACTTTATCTGTATTTCAAATGCTTTCAACATCAGAGCTAATTGCAAGTAGCCATAATATGTTTGATAATGTGATTGATAGAGAAATGGTTCAAATACAACAGGAGTATAAAGCTGATTCTACAAAAGAACAAATTACAAATCAATTAATAAATACAATTGTAGATCCTAAAGTTAAAAATCCTAATACTATAGTTCCCGACAACCCTTTATCGAGCTTCAGGATGATCCGAAAATTATTGAGTGTGCATTTTTCTAATCATATTCAAAAAAGAGCTATTGATAATGAATCGGTTGAATTGTTTAATGCGGCCAGAAAAAATATTAAAAGCTTGGCTAATCAACAAATTCTATCTTCAAATGAAGAAAAAATTGCTTATGCAGTGATGCCTGATGCAACAGCACAGCAGCTATTAGATGGTGCAAAAGTAGTCTTAGAACTTCTTGACTCGCCTCATGAAGCTGGGGCTTTATATTGGGCATCTGGAAAGCATCCAAATGCTACGTTTAAGCATGTATTAACAACCTCCGAACTAATACATCAGATGGGGCCAACTCACTCAATAAATGCAGTATGCTTAATTTTAAGTGAATGCATCAGAAGAAATAAATCATTAACATACGAAGAATTAGAATTGGCACATCAATATATCATAGATATCACAAACTCTTCGGGAGATTTTATAAATATTGCCAAGTTCATTTGTGATAACTTTCCTCAGTCCATAGCAATAGCCATTCGAATCATTCGTATCGCAGTAAATAAAATTAAATTAAGTGATAATGATCTAGAATGGGCTTTGTCGATGATAAAAGCTCATACCCCACTTGATCAAAGTACCATATACAAATTGTCTAAAAAACTTCAAAAGAGCAGAATGTAGTTCATATCCGTTGTTGTGAATTAATGGTTAAAACATCTACTCATCTGAAGGGTAATTATCAGATGAGTAGTTTTTCTTATGTTTAGTAAGTGAAGTTAAAGCTTACGCTGGTTGTAGGTTCAACTTTGTGTGCTGATCCCGCAAGGCCAATGGCAGCTGATACAAATCCAGTATCGAAATTAGCTTTGGCTTGAAGGTTGACTCCACAGTTACGATCAAAGCTATGACCATTTAAGTGGAACCTTTCACCATCAATCATCAAGTCATACCCTTGTGCATAACGCAGGGCTTCTGCAAACACAGTTGCTGAAAAGTCCATTTTTTCAATGCGTTTATTTAACCCTACATTGAATAAAATGCGGTGTTGGTGAAGGTTATTAACCTCTAAACGGCCCATTGGGTTTGTGGCATCAACGCCGCTGCGTTCATCAAACATGTAAGTCATGCCAGCTGAAAACATCCCTAATTGATATCCAACCGTTGATCCAATCGATTGCATAGCTCCATTATAGAATGCATCCATAAACACGCCATTGTTCGACAAGTGCGCACCAACAGTGGGGGAGGCAGCTGGCGTTTGAACAACAGGCGTTGAAACGCTGAATCCTAACTTAACATCGTGCCCTGCATTAAAGCCCATGCTGGTAAGTGTTGCATCCGAAGCTTCATCCACATGGTTCCATCCACCCGCCGTATGGCTGTGTTGGTGAATACTGAAATAGGATGGGGCAGAGGCCGCAACAGGGGCTAAATACGCATCAGACACCGCAGCATCCAACGCAGACACCGCAGCTGGAATTTCCATTGCGGCAAAGCGACCTTTTACAGTTCCCTCCGTTTTCCCTAAAATGTCCTGTGAAAGCGTTGCTGAAAGTCTGCTAGCCGCTGCAACTTCATTTGTGGCGACTAAACACGTTAGGGTTATTGCATTTGTAGTAGTTCCCCCTATTTTTTCAGTTTTAAACTCAAAGCGTCCACCGGCTAGGTCCTGTTTATAGGCGTCGCGGTTACCTGTAATAGAATTTGCAAACAGAATAGTGAATTTTGCATCCTTAATAACTTTAAATGTTGGAATACTATCCAGCATAAGACCCAGTTTATTAGCTCCTATATTACAGGTTCCCGTAACCGTCATTAATGGCGTATATAAGTTTGCCGCCCAATTATCCCATTTAACTTTTATGACTGAAGCACCTGAGACTGTATAGTCTTTAACTCGAGTGTGTTGTGAAGCAGATAAAACCAAAGTTCCACCATCATGCTTCAGGGTTGTAACTTTTGGAGGAGTTGTCATTTGATCATTAAGGTTCATTGTGGGGAGATACACGTTCATCCCCTTTGAAACAGTAAACTTATCAACCGTTCCGCGCAGATCAAATTTACCAAATGATAAAGATCCATAACGATCAGGAACTTGTGTTTTTATGTGATCAATAATCTGTTTAGTCGAAGTGCCGTTAAAACTAATCTTATCGCCATTCTTTAGTGTGGCATCAGAATCCAACAGAAATGCTCCAACAGACAAACTTCCGTTTACGTCTAAGGTTCCTTTTTTTACAGACACAGCATCTGCGGTTAACGCTCCAGTAGACTTAATATCTAAATTTGTATTCTCTAAATACAGCCCCGAAACTTTTACTGTTGTATCCAAATACGTGGGTTGAGGAGTGCTCCCTGCGGCAACGGCGGGACCAATGGCATCAATAAACGTCATGTTATACGTTTTCTTACCATCTTTAGTAACAAAGTTTGCTTCTTTAAACGCATGACCACGTTCGTCTAATGAGTGAGCCTCATTCGTGTGTACTCCCATATGTTCTTTGTTGTCGCTGGAATGAAACACATCGCGCAAATGTGACAAGTTATCAAGCCCAATCAGATTTTTTCTTGCTTCTTCGTTTGATTTATTTGCCTCCAACTTCGCAGGCTCATAAACATAGTATTGATCAATACCATTAAACGTGTCGATAGTTGTCGAAGAAGAGGTGTCTGAACCGCTGCTGCTGCTTGATCCACTGCTTGCAACAACGGCAACACCTCCAACGGTGATAACAGCCCCAGCAGCAGCTAAAGCCACCAAAGCTGAATCAGGAATGAGGGCTGCAGCATCGGTACATATTTCGGCTACTAGTTTTTGTGCATCAAAAACTCTTTTTTGAGCTACTTTTTCTACTTTTTTCGCTGCAGCTAGATGAGCTTGTTTCTTTGATTCTCCTTTTTCTATTGAACTCGCGTACTCAGAGGAATAAAGCAGTACACTTTCAAGCTGAATCCCAGTATCATACAGCACACCATTAAAGTTTGTTTTGTTACTCGTTTTTATTTCCGCTAGTTTTATAATATATTGCTCCGCATACGCAGCAGCATACGTGGGAGATTTACCCTTAGCAATTTGCTCCGCATACGCAGCAGCATAAGTATCTGCATGCAGAGGATGCATTAAAGTCAACATGACAAGCGAACTCGACAGCAGAGCTACATTTCTTAAAACAAACTTTTGTTTCATTTTTATTGTTCCTATTTATTGAGTCAAAGCTTTTTCTGCTTCACGAACGTCCTGTTTCGCTTTATCTAACGCATTATCGGCATCTTTTAATTGTTCTTTAGCCTGATCGCAATCCATATCACACCCACCCATTTCGATGGCACACAATAGTATGACAAAGGGCAGCAGGGATGCTCCCAATCCTAAATCTTTTAATTTATGTTTCATTTTTATTATTCCTGTTTATTTCAATACGTTATGGTATCGTATTTTTATGTTTTAATTAAAGTCTTTTTTCAGCGTTGGGGGAGGCTGGTGAAAATTCCAGCCTCCCAAACGTCGTTTGTGTTAGCTCTACTACTACTCAGGAGGAGTATCTGGATCTATACCAGTAGAAGAACCACCCACTTCTATAGGTATAAACTTTCCAATACCAACAACATTACTAGTGTTATCTTTTATAACGATATAGTAAGTACCAGCGTACGAATTAACTAGCAATATTGATCCTTGTTGTTCAGCGCCATCTATAGTTATGGTTAATGGTGACGTCTGCACGGTGTTACCCCCATAACTGTTGAAAGTGACTAGAAGAAGTGTTTAACAGCATCAAAGTTGCCC
>CAZMBF010000071.1:0-5966 GCA_964564365.1 uncultured Alphaproteobacteria bacterium | reverse complement strand
GTGATGCTCAGAATTGCAAGATGAAAGAGGCCATAGGTTGGGCAAAGTCCTTCTTGCAACGTGACGTTGCATCCAATAGGTTGCCAGGGATGATCCCTGAACCCGACAGGCAAGACCGGCATAAGGCAACGCCTTCTCCTATGACGTGGAAAAGTCTCGTTCCCACACCAGAGCATCCAGCTCCGCAGTTGGGGGAAGGCTGTTTAGCCAAGCTTGCGCATCACAACCGAGAAACCGGCCGATATACCTATACGGATGAACAGAGCAATCCGCTCTTCCACGTGGTTCGCTTAGAACCGAAAGATCCTTCCAAGACAGGGAAGATGACCCTACCCTTAAGCTATGGGTTGGATACAGCGTCATCTGCATCTACACCCTGCTGGGCATTGAAGAAGTATCAATCACCGGATAACAGCCCCCTGCCCTTGTATAATTTAAAAGAACTTATGGATTACCCTTCAAAACCTGTCTTGATCGTTGAGGGCGAAAAAACCGCCGAGGCGGCAAAACAGATCTTCCCCGAGATTGTTGTGACCACCTGGCATGGCGGAGCGGCTAATGTACGTGCTACAAATCTATCTTACATCAAAGGACGTGACGTCGTGCTTTGGCCTGACAATGATGCCGTAGGTCATAAAACTATGAATGTTATGTCCCAACTCTGCAAAGAGGCGGGCGCTAACTCTATAAAAATGGTAGGGATAGAGTTTGGAGAAACTGCACCCAAGTTACCTGATAAGTGGGATCTTGCTGATCCCCTACCCCAAGGTATCACACTCGATATGATACGCCAGAAACTGGCGGATTTGGACATGCCCATCATGACTCAATCTCTTGAAACTGAGAAACAAATGATCGTTCGCTATATGGAAAAGCAAGGCGTGAGTCCTGAATTGACGAACAGCTTTCATAATCACTTTAACCGCTATCCTAAAGATGCGGTTGAGTTCTTTAAAGAGCGCCATCCAGATTGGAATCACTCCCATAGTTTATCTCAATCTAAAGCGGCTTCCCCTACCCCTTCGGATCCTCTGTTACAGAAAGCGCTTGAAGCAGACAAGTTCATTCGCACCCATGAGCGTCATATTGTTAACTGTCAGAAACTGGGAGATCCCCACCGTGAATATCGATTCAAAGAAGCATTAGAGGCCTACAAAACTGAGCTCTTTAAGGACAAAGCCTTATGGGATCGTGTGGATTCGTTCGAGAAAGGTACCTGCGAGCATCTTAAAGCTCTCAAATCCGAGGCTCTCAAAGCTCAACAACAACAGGTTCAAAAAGATCTTTCTCGGGGGTTTGACCGATAAGCCGTGGTGGAGAACAATAGTCGGCACTTCGGTCTCCACACCCTAGTTCTGAATGTGTGCTTTGATCTTTTGATAAATCTCGTCTTGTTTGGCGTTAGGAAGTTGGTCGATATACTGTACAAACGCAGCACCATATTTGATGAGTCTCTGATTCAGTTCAGAGCGTACTGGATCAGACCACCATATCCAGAACCATGTGGTCACACTTGCTGAAATCACCCCAAAAAGTCCAGCAATCCCAATCCATAGCCATCGTTTACGTTGTATTGAGGACAGAGACGCTTGGTTATGACGTTGAAGCGTAAGAGCTGTATCGCTTAAGCGCCCCATCACTTCTTGCAGTTGCTGTCCAACCTCATGGCTTGCATGCTGAGCAATACGCTCGGCAGCGCCCTCAATGCTCACAGCTATCGTTTCTTGCAACGTCTCTTCTAAGTTTGCAACATCTGTAAAACTCGAAATGAGCTTCGTGCTCGCCACATCTAACGTATCCGCAGCCTCTTGAGCTTTGTTGGCATAAGCATCAAGTTCTTTCTTTTTATCGGCAATGGACAAAGTCAGCGTATCTAATCGCTGAAGTAGCTTCCCCAAGATCCCGCGCTCTTCTGTGACATCCGCATCATTGGTGTGTGTTCTATCCATCGTATTTCTCCCTTATGTTGACTGCATAAAATCCGTGTCCGAGCATATCGGATCTACCTATAGGGTACAGCGTCACGCTGTACATAGGGTAACTTGACTTTCGTTATCGAATTGAATTCCGGCAGCATCACATACCCCTCTAAGTTTTTTAAGCCCATTAAATCATGAGCTGTAACAATCGGCTTTAGCTGTTTGATCATGGCTAAATTAACTCCATCCCTCACATCATTCGCACCATAGGAAATACCTTCTTGCACTTCCATAATTTCTTGTTCTCCAAGAGCGCGAGATAAGCTAGAGGCAATTTCAAAAGAAGCTGCACGGAACAAGACCTTGGTGGAGCACAAATCGATCATGGTTTTTGTAATGGACGCACCATATCGTTCTTCCAGTTGAGGAATATTTTGCACTCCAAGGATAACTGCGGCTCCATATTTACGCCCCTCTGCCAAACATAATTGTAAATCAGCTAATTTATGCAAACTCGGCAGCTCATCAATACATATCCACAGGCGATTTTGTTGATTCGGAGATCTACCCAGCAAACTTTTTACGGCTATCGACGTCCATGCAGTAATGAGGGAACGTAAGGCATCCCGTTGTTCGGGAGTCATGGCTAAAAACAACCAGCGATTATCAAACGCATCCGTCGATTGAACCCACTGGCGAATAGAAAATGGAGATTGGGTCGTCTTAAGGTACGACAAGCTTGTAATTGCAGCCAGTAAGGTAGACCGAATTGAAAGCGCAGTCTTTTCCGATGCAGGATCGACTAACGGCGCAGCCTTGGTGTCTTTCAACAGTTGATGTAGATCCTTAAGTGAAGCAACCGTTAAGCTGTTCAGCACACGATGAATATCATAGGATCCTTGGCGGGCATAGACCTTTAGCGTTTCTGTCAATACAGTCCGTGCGGAGTTAATCCAGAACGGATCATGTCCAGAGAGTGGGATCAGGTTCGTCGCTAATTCATCATAGTGATAATCTCCCACACACTCTGCCCAAGGATGCCATGGAACAGACCTAGTATCTAAGGGGTTAAGGAGAAGATCTTTCCCGGGTCGATAATATCGATCCACAAACTCACCTGTGGTGTCCACAATGACTGCACGCTGTCCCTTATCTCTAATTTGCGGTAGCAGTGTGTGAAAACAGTTCGTTTTACCACTTCCAGTAGTCCCTGTAATAAGCATATGTTGGGTTTCTGCATCTTTCACTAAAGGAAGCTCCCCCAATACAATATCGGAAGCTTTATGGGATCGCTTAAATTGGCGGGCTAACGCCTCAACAGACACCAGTTGAGACCCCGCAAGATGCTTGCGACGTTTATCGCTGCGACCTTTTAATGACCAATATATAAAGGCCAAACTCATAATGCTCATCAAAGACACGCCTCCATACAACGCAGAGTGCTTTAAATGATAGGGAAGATAAACCGTAGCGTTATAGACAAAGCCAGGATGTGTCGCACGATCTCTGGCATATACCCATCCACCCTCCTCGTTTCGCATTTGCGCACTATCACCCATAAACCACACCGTTGCCCTTGCCTCTAGTAGTTTCCACACATGTTGATAGACGTGGAGCGGAACATTTTTGTACATTAAAGCTCCAAACACCAAAAGCCCAACCACTAGCCCTAATCGCCATGCTAACCCAAGCACTTGGCGGAGCATTCGCACCTTGTGCAGAAACGTCTGTCCACCCTGGGCTAAGTGATTGGAAAGCGCCATAGATTAATCCTCGCCTTGTATAGTCCGATAATCAGAGTTGCCTTGCAAATTTGTTATCTTTTCTTGAGCAAGAGCAATCGCATGTTTTAGCTTTTTCTCCAATACGTCTTGTGCGGGTAACTCTGTTAAATATTGCGCAACATGAATACCTGTTTTATCCAATTCAAGATATTGAATGTCTTCATGATCCTTCCCCGCACACAAAATGATTCCTAATGGTTTTGCTTCATGCGGTAATCGCTCATGCTCGTTTAACCAATTTAGGTACCATTCCATTTGTCCTTTATATGCAGGGTCAAACTCACCTAATTTTAATTCTATCGCGATCAGTCGCATCAACCTGCGATTGAAAAATAGCAGGTCAAGATACCTGTCTTTTTTTCCAGTACTCATGCGCTTTTGTCGTGCCACAAAACAAAAATCTGACCCCAATTCTTGTAAGAACGTTGTAATATTATCCAGGATGGCAGTTTCAAGATCTGCCTCACTTAAATATGATTTTCCAGACGTGAACTCTATAAAATATGGATCCTTAAATACGAGTTCAGGTGTCATTTTATCTTCACTATGAAGGTCTTTAAGTTGGGCATTGATAACATCCGACTGAGATTTACTTAATGCTGTACGCTCATACAACATACTATCTATTTGCTGTTTCAGACCTCGCACACTCCATTTTTGAACACGGCACATTTCTGCATAAAACGTTCGTTTTAACTCATCTTCCATTGTACAAATTAAGATGAAATGTGACCAAGACAATTGTCGCGACAGTGTTGAGACAATTCGTTCGTCTGAGAAATATCGATAAAACTTAATCATCCTAAAGATGCTAGATCGAGTATAACCAGCCCCATAATGTCGCGATAACGTCTCAGCGATAGACTCAATCAACTTCTCGCCATAATCTGCTCTTTTGTGTTGCAACAATTCATCTTCTATGCGTTTTCCAATAAACCAAGCTAGATATACCTGTGTTGAATTATACTCTCGAGCAACATGACCCTTGGCCGATTGAATAAGTGTTACGATATCTTGCGTTATGTTGTCTGATTTTTGATACTGAAGCGCCATACTGCTGTTCGATGTCTCTGAAAAAATAGTCTCGCTTAATTTTGACGTCGTTTTATCCATGAATAACGCTCCCGATATATTGTGCTCTTACTAACCCTTCAAAGAATCTCTGACTCAATTTTACAACGAGTGGTTGTAGAATTAAGTTTTTATGAGTTTTAATGTCTTTTTTTATTGTGCAAGCAGCTCTTGCACAACTTCTAAATGTGATGATAGCGCTTTGTTCTTGATTCACCGCTCTTGCGGCTTGATATCTGGAGGATAAAATGCGAGTCATTATATCCTCAATAAACCTCTGATAATCTTCCGTTAAATTAGGGTCTTTCATTTTGATCCTCCGTACTGTTTCTATTCATGAACACATAATCTAGTTGTTGCTTAAGCGCATTAATAACCAAATCTTTGCTAGGCAACGCAGGTACGGTCATTCCTAACCATCGATCCCAATCTTGAAATATTATCGAAATCAACTTAGGGGTAAACAATGCACTCACTCCTTCAAACTCTAAGTCTTTCGCACGACATTTATCAATCACCAAAGTTGGTATCAACTTATGATTCTGGAGATCCTTGTACTGAGAGAATATGCGCCATAAATCATAATAGTCTCGAACTCTCGAGCGCCCCCACCCTCGTTCAAATATCATTTTAGAAAACTGTAATATCGTGCGTATTTTTTCCGCAATGATTTCTTCTAGTGGATAAACGTATATTGAAGCCTCTAAAGATTCTCCATACCCATGAATGATAGATCGCAGGTTAGGTTTGAGAAGGATACACTCTTTAAGTGTAACTTCAGCCATAACTCTCGTATGAAACTCTCGCTGCCAAGGAAACTGCGCAGAGATCGTAAATGCTTCTTGTAAATCAGGATGGGGTCTTTTTTCAGTGTATCGTTCACACTTTAAGAGCACAGCCTCTTTTTTCATTAAAGCGTCATTTGCAGCATCACATGCACGCTGCATAAACGTTAAAAGTGATTCACCAGAAGGGTGATTTCCTCTGACGGAGAAGTCTAAGTCTTGTGAAAACCGATAGTCGCCGAAATAACATTTTTTAAGCGCTGTTCCCCCCTTAAAAATCAACGTTTCTTTTACCTCAGCAATCTGCGAAACCCCAAATAATACCCAAGATAAAATATAATCTTGTTCAATGATATCCCATCTAACGTTTGTTGTTTTTCGATAGGTTTCTAAGCGATGTCTTAAGG
>CAZMBF010000070.1:2740-5969 GCA_964564365.1 uncultured Alphaproteobacteria bacterium | reverse complement strand
AAGAGGGCTTTTATTTATACCTCTTGAATTAGTGACTGTTCATATGGCTATTCGCTGTATTTTTCATCAAATCCATAATTTTTTGAGTCGAATTCTTCAAACTTTCTGAAATCGCTTGTTGATGCGCTTTCGCCTCGTCCAGATGCGCTTTCAACGCCTCAGCATGTGTTTGCTTTTGTTCGTTTAAATGCGTCATCAACTTAGCATGTTGATCTTTAATTTCATCTACTTTTGATTTCCAGTGATCTAGAACTTTCCCTGTTGATGCTTTCATCTTTTCAGAAAGCTCTTGGTGATGTTGTTTCACCTTGTTCATGTGTTCATGAACAGTATTTTTATCTTTAGATTTTGCGATCATCGAGCTCATCGAAGCTTTCACTTTTTCTACATTCTTTTGTACAACTTGAGAATGCATTGCTGAAACTTCTTTAAACGTTTCAGATAATATGCCGTGAGCTTGTTTCATTGTTTCCATGTTTTTATGATGAGCATCTGTAGCCTTATTCATATCCCATAAAGGGGGCATATTCATATTACTAAAGGCATTGAAATTCTTTGAAGCATTGGCATTTTGCGAGCCTGTATCTTTTTTCGTCATTTTTGTACTCCTTTATCATGTTGTTATTATAAAGCACAATATTTAATTTTGTATTAAATTCACCTGGTTAGGTAAGGTGCAAACTACTTTAGTTCCGTCGTCATGACCCAGTTTAACATGACCTCCGTGCAAAGTGATTATTTTTTTTATCAGAGAAAAGCCCAAGCCAGTAATGATATGTTCGCCTCGTTTTAATTTCTTCGATGCCCCATAGGCATCTTCATAAGGAACTATACTAATTGGATAAATCACTTCAATTTGCACTTCTGTTGGCAGCTTGCGAATGTGAATAGAAATAGACTCATTACTTACAGCAAAAGCAATTGCATTTCGTAACAAATTAAAAAACGCTTGTTTCAATCGACGCATGTCCCCCTGCAACACGATATAATCAGTTTCATAGTCACTTGTAATATGAATCTGTTTTTCAAGTGCATTTTCATACAGAGTATTTTTTACATCTTCTACCAGTTGAACTATATTAAGTGTTTCACGACTTAAATGGGTACTTTTTGATTCAATCGATGCCAAATCATTTGCGTTCTCTATAAACCTTAAAATATGATCTATTTCTTGCCAGTTGTTTTTCAGTCTATCTTTGTATTTTGAATTTATGTCTCCATACTTTTGTTCAAGCATATCTGTAAAACTCAGCAAAATACGTCGTAACGGATATTTGATGCCTTGGTGAATCATTGAGATAAAATCAGACTTAATTCCATGTGCTATTTCTAAGGCCTCACTACGCTCTAAAAGATTCTTTTCGATCCTAAATCGATCTGAAACATCTAAAAACGTTAATAAACATGATCCGTCAGGCAAAGGCGTAGATGAAAAATCATAGACCATATCATCCTGCAGTTTAATTCTTCCTTCTTTATTTGAAGTTCGATCAATGATTTTTGCCCGAATACGATGCTTAAAATTATCCCAACTTGCATCGTAATGCTGATAATCTATTCTTGATTTGATTTTATCAATCACAGCATCTAAGTGTGGAGGTGGTACAAGATCCTCCTCCTTGTACTTCCACATTTTACAAAAGGCCGAATTATACAACTGAAGTTTGTTATCAGTTCCAAAAACGACCAGGCCTTCAAACAGATTGTCTGCAACCTGCCGATGCACAGCTAATAAAGTATTATAACGACGTTCTAACGTTAACCAGTCTGTAATATCATTCAACGTAATGATTAATCCCCCATTATGATAGGGTGCAGTGACCATTCGTACGGTACGTCCGTCTGGATAATAGGCAATATCTTCGATCGGAGCCAATAAGTTGTTAAAACATGCTAGTCTACGATTTTTATAAGTTTGGAAATCTTCTGTGTCTGGAAGTTTGCGCTTAGCTCGTAACTCTTCTAAAACTTCGCTAATCGTTGGCTTTGTTTCCAACCATGCTGGATCCAATTCAAACATTTTAATAAATGGATTATTGAAAAACTCTACCTGTTTATTGTTATTATAAATAATCACTGGTAACGAGACAACCTCTAGAACTTCATGGGTAGATTTTGCTAAATGGATTATTTCCTGCTGAAGCTTTTCTTTTTCGCTTAAATCATTTAGATATCCAAGAATACTTCCCTTTGGAGTTATTGCTTCAACAAATTCTACATACCTGCGTTCGTTCTTGATCACAACATGGGACTTTTGTGTTTGAACTTGTTTTGTTTTTAAGACCTGATCAGTAAGATCTGGGGTTCGCCCACCCTGCTGCCAAGATTTTAAGAAGATTTGCTCAACAACTGCTTGCTCTGGTGACGTCTCAAGAGCACCTCCATAAGCTTTATTGCAAAACAATAACTTCTTCTGATGGTTCTTATACCACACAGGCCATGGAATATTATCCAAGATATCTTTCATGATATCGCGTTCAATCCGCAACTCATTGATAAGATCATTGAGCAGTTCTACTTTTGATTTTTGATGAGATATATTCCTAAACCAAAGGCTATAGCACCAATCATCCTTGACACGTTGAGCCGTTCCATAAATCAAAAAGATATTATCATCATGGGTACTTCTGACCTCTTGTTTATATATCTCTTCAACATGTGCTATTTTAAAAAAAGCCTCAAAATTAAACGTTTCAAATATGTATTTAATATATTTAGGGGAAACCTCAGTCTGACTAGAAATGCCAAACTGCTGATATAACTCTGCTGAACACTTTAATACCTGCGTGCTCTTCCACCAAAAAGCCCAAAAATCAGGTTGATTATGCAACAATATCCTTAGTTGACGATTGTTTTGTTTAAGATTATTTGATATATTCCGTAATCGTCGTAACTTGTGTGCAGTAATATAAAAACATAGAAAAAAGCCAAAAACTAAAACCCATATAAGGATTTGAAGTTCATGCGGCAATAATAAGTTGTTTAAATTTTCTATGAAGTACGACATTTGTTATATACTGTAATTATATTACTACTATAAAAGACTTTTGAAATTGATGCAACGTATACACGTGAAAATGTTTAGGATTTGGATTTTTGTACTTTATTCAACAGCTATGCTACTATCACCTTCTTACGCTAAGGCTAATAACTGTAACAAGCCAGTTTATGCGGCCCTTGCCGTAGATGCGGATACAGGACAAATATTGTATCAATATAATGCTGATAC